>NZ_JBNFMU010000031.1:0-5431 GCF_049942315.1 Pseudomonas wayambapalatensis | reverse complement strand
GGCATATCGCCAAACCCTGAAGCGTGCGCGGACTCTGTGGGTGCAACTGTCTTGCTCAAAAATCTGAGGCCTGCCCAATCCCCTGTGGGAGCGGGCTTGTCCCGCGAACACGGGCGTAGCCCGTGCCATGCAGCGCGGTGTCTTTTTCGCGGGTAAACCCGCTCCCACAGGGGATTGGGCAGGCCTCAGATTTTTGAGCAAGACAGTTGCACCCACAGAGTCCGCGCACGCTTCAGGGTTTGGCGATATGCCAGACGTCCTTCACGCCATCACCGGTCTTGTCTCCGGCTTTCTTGTCCTTGATGAAGGTGTACAGCGGCTTGCCGTCGTAAGCCCACTGCTTCTTGCCATCGTCCCGCTCGATCACCGTCCACTTGTCCTTGGCAGCTTCATCCTCGGCCTTGACCAGCAGCGGCGGCCAGTTGGTTGCGCATTCACCGTTGCACATCGACTTGCCTCCGGCATCCTTGTCGAAGGTGTACAGGGTCATGCCGGCATGGTCGACCCACATGCCGTCCTTCTCCATCGCATGGTGCGCCGACGCCACCCCCGGCAATGCCAGCGCAGCGAAAAGGGCCATCCAGCTCAGCGTATGTCGTGTCATTGGAATCACCATCGTGTCGGGGGAAGGAGGGAGAACACCGCCGCAGCGGCCTTGTGAAGCCTAGCCCAGTCACGCAATGTCGCCAGAACGGCCAACGCCTTGTCACACAGCTGCAATAATTCCGTTATCTAATGCGGGCCAAGACACCATAGATGGGAGAGTTTTGAGCATGGTTGGCAGGAACATTCTGATCGTCGACGACGAAGCGCCTATTCGCGAGATGATCGCCGTTGCATTGGAAATGGCCGGCTACGACTGCCTCGAGGCAGAGAACTCCCAGCAGGCCCACGCCATCATCGTCGACCGCAAGCCGGACCTGATCCTGCTGGACTGGATGCTGCCCGGCACCTCCGGCATCGAACTGGCACGCCGCCTCAAGCGCGACGAGCTGACCGGGGACATCCCGATCATCATGCTCACCGCCAAGGGCGAAGAGGACAACAAGATCCAGGGCCTGGAAGTCGGCGCCGACGACTACATCACCAAGCCGTTCTCGCCCCGCGAGCTGGTGGCCCGCCTCAAGGCCGTGCTGCGCCGCACCGGCCCGAGCGACAGCGAGGCACCGATCGAAGTCGGCGGCCTGCTGCTCGACCCGATCAGCCACCGCGTGACCATCGACGGCAAACCCGCCGAGATGGGCCCGACCGAGTACCGCCTGCTGCAGTTCTTCATGACCCACCAGGAGCGCGCCTACACCCGTGGCCAGCTGCTCGACCAGGTCTGGGGCGGCAACGTCTATGTCGAGGAGCGCACCGTCGACGTGCACATCCGTCGTCTGCGCAAGGCACTGGGTGAGGCCTACGAAAATCTGGTACAAACCGTCCGCGGCACCGGCTACCGTTTCTCGACCAAGAGCTGACACGCCCGCACGCTTCGCTGCAAGCCGCTGTACAAGGACTGTGAATTGAACCCGAACTGGCACGCGACCCTGATTCGCCACCTGCTCCTGCTGATCAGCGTCTGTCTGCTCGGCGGGCTGGTCAGCGGACAATACGGCTGGAGCCTGGCAGTTGGCCTGGCGCTCTACCTGGGCTGGACCCTCAAGCAGTTGCTGCGCCTGCACGAATGGCTGCGCAACCACCAGCCCGACGAAGCACCACCGGACGGCTACGGGCTGTGGGGCGAAGTGTTCGACAGCATCTATCACCTGCAGCGCCGCGACCAGCGTGTCCGCGGGCGCCTGCAAGCGGTGATCGATCGGGTTCAGGAGTCCACCGCTGCCCTGCGCGATGCGGTGATCATGCTCGACAGCGATGGCAACCTGGAGTGGTGGAACCGCGCCGCCGAGACCCTGCTGGGCTTCAAGACGCCCCAGGATGGCGGACAACCGGTCACCAACCTGGTCCGTCATCCGCGCTTCAAGGAATACTTCGAAGCGGAAAACTACGTCGAACCGCTGGAAATCCCCTCGCCGATCAATGACCGCCTGCGCGTGCAACTGCACATCACCCGCTACGGCAACAACGAGCACCTGATGCTGGTGCGCGACGTGACCCGCATCCACCAGCTCGAACAGATGCGCAAGGACTTCGTCGCCAACGTCTCCCACGAACTGCGCACCCCGCTGACGGTGATCACCGGCTACCTCGAAACCCTGCTGGACAACGTCGAAGACGTGAACCCACGCTGGGCCCGTGCGCTGCAGCAGATGAGCCAGCAAGGCTCGCGCATGCAGACCCTGCTCAACGACCTGTTGCTGCTGGCCAAGCTGGAAGCGACCGACTATCCCTCGGACAACCAGCCGGTGGCGGTGGATACCCTGCTGCAGTCGATCAAGGGCGACGCGCAGGCGCTGTCCGGGCCCAAGCGCCAGCACATCTCACTGGAAGCCGCGCCGGGCCTGCGCCTGAAAGGCAGCGAGTCGGAACTGCGCAGCGCCTTCTCCAACCTGGTGTTCAATGCGGTCAAGTACACCCAGGAGGAAGGCACCATTCGCATCCGCTGGTGGGCCGACGAGCAAGGGGCACACCTGAGCGTGCAGGACTCGGGGGTGGGCATCGACGCCAAGCACCTGCCGCGCCTGACCGAACGCTTCTACCGCGTCGACTCCAGCCGCGCCTCCAACACCGGCGGCACCGGGCTGGGCCTGGCGATCGTCAAGCATGTGCTGATGCGCCATCGCGCCAAGCTTGAAATCAGCAGCGTGCCGGGGCATGGCAGCACGTTCACCTGTCATTTTGCGCCGGCTCAATTGGCGGCAAATCGCAGCTGAGAATCCCCACGGCAAAAAGCATCCCCTTTGCTTTTGCAGCTTCAGCCGCTACATTGGATCCCCTGTGCCAGCTAGAGCTGGCACTTTTTTTCTCTCTCTTTCAAAGACGGACCCCGTAAAAACTCCATCATGGACCCTTCCCCTGGTATCAGCCTCGCCTCTGTATTCGCCGATTTCGGCATGATTCTCTTTGCCCTGTTCCTGGTAGTGCTCAACGGCTTCTTCGTTGCCGCCGAGTTCGCCATGGTCAAGCTGCGCTCTACCCGCGTCGAATCCATCGCCGAGCTGCACGGCTGGCGCGGCAGCATCCTGCGCAAAGTACACAACCAGCTCGACGCCTACCTGTCGGCCTGCCAATTGGGCATCACCCTGGCCTCGCTGGGCCTGGGCTGGGTCGGAGAGCCGGCCTTCGCCCACCTGCTCGAACCGCTGCTGGCCTACCTGGGCGTCGACAGCCCGGAACTGATCAAGGCCGTGTCGTTCTTCGTCGCCTTCTTCGTGATCTCGTACCTGCACATCGTGGTCGGGGAGCTGGCACCCAAATCCTGGGCGATCCGCAAGCCCGAGCTGCTTTCGCTATGGACGGCAGTGCCGCTGTACCTGTTCTACTGGCTGATGTATCCAGCGATCTACCTGCTCAACGCCAGCGCCAACACCATCCTGCGCATCGCCGGCCAGGGCGAGCCCGGGCCGCACCATGAGCACCACTACAGCCGTGAAGAGCTCAAGCTGATCCTGCACTCCAGCCGCGGCCAGGACCCAAGCGACCAAGGCATGCGCGTGCTGGCCTCGGCGGTGGAAATGGGCGAGCTGGAGGTGGTCGACTGGGCCAACTCCCGTGAAGACATGGTGGTGCTCGACGCCAAGGCACCGCTGAAGAACATCCTGGCGATGTTCCGCCGCCACAAGTTCAGCCGCTACCCGGTGTACGACGCCGAGCGCGAAGAGTTCACCGGCCTGCTGCACATCAAGGACCTGCTGCTGGAGCTGGCCGAACTGGACCACCTCCCTGAAACCATCGACCTGGAAGACCTGGCCCGACCGTTGGAGCGCGTATCGCGACACATGCCGCTGTCGCAGTTGCTCGAACAGTTCCGCAAGGGCGGTGCGCACTTCGTGCTGGTCGAGGAAGCCGATGGCAAGGTGATCGGCTACCTGACCATGGAAGACGTGCTGGAAGTGCTGGTCGGCGATATCCAGGACGAACACCGCAAGGCCGAACGCGGCATCCTCGCCTACCAGCCGGGCAAGCTGCTGGTGCGGGGCGACACGCCGCTGTTCAAGGTCGAACGCCTGCTGGGCATCGACCTTGATCATATCGAGGCCGAGACTCTCGCCGGCCTGGTCTACGAGTCGCTCAAGCGCGTGCCCGAGGAAGAGGAAGTGCTGGAAGTCGAAGGCCTGCGCATCATCATCAAGAAGATGAAAGGGCCGAAGATCGTCCTGGCCAAGGTGCTGAAGCTCGATTGACAGCGCTGTTCAAGGATTCCCTGCCGTGAAGTCCGGCAACCCGCCAATCGGACGGTCGAAGCGGTAGGGAATCGACTCCAGCGCCAGCCCCACATTGCGCTGCACCACGAAATGCAGGTGCGGCCCACTGCTGTTGCCGGTGTTGCCTGACTTGCCCAGCACCTCCCCCTGCGCCACGCGTTGCCCTTCGGCTACCACCACTGACCCACGCATCAGGTGCAGATAGACACCCATGGTGCCGTCTGCGTGCAGGATGCGTACGAAGTTGCCAGAAGGATTGTTACCGCGTTCGGTCTGACGATTCTCCATCTTCACCACCACCCCGCCCCTGGCGGCGATGATCGGTGTGCCTTCGGGCAAGGCGATGTCCATGGCGTAGCGCCCCTTGGGGCCGAAATGGCTGTAGCGCCCATTGGGCCCCTGGCTCAACCGGAACGGCCCGCCGCGCCAAGGAAACGGGTAGCGATACGCCTGCGGGCGCTGAGCGGGGTCGCCCATGGCATGGCGTAGCTTGGCCCGGTATTTCAGCTGGCTGCCCGGACTCGCCATCACCACGCTCAGCACCTGCGTGGAACGCGGCGCCAGCACACGTCGAACGAGACGCGGAGCATTGCCGTCGCGCGCGTTGACCAGGCCTTCCAGACGCAGCTCGACCTCCACGGGTGCGAACAGGTCATTGCGCGCCGAAAAACGCACACCGCCAACCAGTGCCTCGGGATGCAGGCGGACTTGATCGTCGAGACGTTCGACCATCGGCTCGCGCAGCGCCATTGCCCGTGCACCAGGGCTGGGCTGATAGGAATAGGACGCCACGCCGAAGGTGTCGGTGGTGCTGTAGAGGGTCATGGCCATGCCCGGTGCCGAAGCCACGAGCAGGGACAGCAGCAGGCAGGCGCGCATGATAGTGGCTTTTTGACAGTTGTTATGTCTTGAGCCTAGCAGCGGGTTACATCGGGGGGATGACAGTTGGTCGGGTGGCCGACCCGACTTCTGCAGGAGGGGCCTTGTGCCGCTTGTGTCTTGATAGGGGATTAGAATCTGGAGTGAGAGCGGTGAATGGCAAGCTGCATGCCACATGTGCCTTGAGGTGATGACCTTCGCGCACCAGGCGTTCGGCGATGCCTGGGGCGATCCAGTCGCAGCGC
>NZ_JBNFMU010000030.1:0-8082 GCF_049942315.1 Pseudomonas wayambapalatensis | reverse complement strand
CGCGCTGCCTGGCACGGGCTACGCCCGTGTTCGCGGGCAAGCCCGCTCCTACAGGGGTTGGGCTGGTCTTTAGATTTTGAGCAAGACAGTTACTCCTACACAGGGGGCGCCAGTTGCTCTGCGGCGCGTTGATCCGACCTGCTTGTCGCCACCAGCAACCCGGCGATCCCCAGCCCCGCAGCCGCCAGCAACAGTGCGGGTTGCAGCCCACCGCTGAAGTGGTTGCTCAGCGCGGCCAGCAACGGTCCGCTGAGTTGGCCAAGGGCGAAGCAGGCGGTCAGCAGACCGGCGTTGCGCTGGGTGGCGTGGGGTGCAAGCTCCCGTGAGCGCTGCATCACCAGTTGCATGCAGGCCAGGAACGGCGCGCCACACAGCAGTACCCCGAGCCCCAGTCCGATACCACCGCCCAACAGGCAGGCCAACACACCCAAGGCTTGCAGCCAGAGTGTGGCGGTCAGCCAGGCGCTGGTGCGACCCGGGCCGCGCAGGCTGACGAACAATACGCCAAGCGCCGCAGCCAGGCCGAAACCGGGCCAGAACAGGTCGGCAAGCCACTGCCCCTGGAATTGCTGGCTGGCCATCTGCGACAGAAAGGTGGCCGGCAGGATGTAGCCAATGCCGTACAGCGCATAGACCACCGCCAGACGGGCTATGCCGCGCTGGTGTGAATGAGCCTGTGCCGGTGCGTTAGTGGTCGCAGGCGTCAGCAGGTGGGCGCGGGGCAGCCACGGTAGCACGGCCAGCAGCATCACCAGCGCGGCCACCGAGTACATCAGCCACAACGCGGCCGAATCGAGGCTGAGCAGGTGCGCGCCCAGTGCCAGGAAGCCGGTGATGGCGATCCCCACGCCGGGGCCTGCGAACACCAGGGCGCCGAGTCGCGCACGGCCGTGGCTGCTGGCCACGTGCTGGCTGAGGCTGGTCAGCATCACCAATGCCCAGGCACTCGCCACACCGGTGCCGAAGCGCAGCAGCAGGTGGCTCCAGAACCCGTTGGCGGCCCAGGAGGCCAGGGTCAGCAGCACGCACAGCCACAGCCCGGCATGCAGGCGCAGGCGCACCTGGTGCGGGTGGCGGGCGAACATACCGTCCACGGCGCCGATGAAATAGCCGAGATAGTTGGCAGCGGCCACCAGGCCGCCTGCGGTCAGGTCGAACTGGCCTTCGGCAATCAGGCGGGGCATTTGTGGGGTCAGTGCGAAGCGGCCGATGCCCATGGCCATCATCAGTGCGACGGCACTGGCCAGCAGTTGCAGTAAGGGCGACATGGGAAAACTCCTGCGCAGTGATAAGCGATGGATGGCAGGGTAGGGAATCTTGACTTTCAATAAAATTGAATAATGATGATCAAGTTGTTCTGTTTTGGAGAATTCAATGGACTTCAGCCAACTGCGGATTTTCCAGGCGGTCGCCGAGGAGGGCTCGGTGACCCGGGCCGCCGAGCGCCTGCACCGGGTGCCCTCGAACCTGTCGACGCGCCTGCGTCAGCTCGAAGAGCAACTGGGGGTCGAGTTGTTCCTGCGTGAGCGTCAGCGTCTGCAGTTGTCGCCGGCAGGCAAGGTACTGCTGGATTACGCCAACCGCCTTGCGGCGCTGCGCGATGAGGCCATGGCGGCGGTGCAGGGTGGTCAGCCCGCAGGGGACTTCACCCTGGGCACCATGTACAGCACGGCGGCAATCCAGCTCCCGGCGTTGCTGGCGCGTTATCACCAGGCGTACCCGGCAGTGAACCTGCAGGTGCAGGCCGCGCCCAGCGGCGAGCTGTTGCAGGGCCTGCTCGAGCGCCGCCTGGACGCCGCCCTGGTGGATGGCCCGCCGGGGCTGGCCGGGCTCGATGGCGTGCCCTTGTGCGAGGAGCAACTGGTGCTGATCACCAGCCCCGAGCACCCGCCTGTGCATAGCGCGCGTGATGTGGCCGGGCGTTCGGTATTCACGTTCCGTCAGGGGTGTGCCTACCGCATGCGTCTGGAGGCTTGGTACGCGCACGACCACACGCCCATGGGACGGGTGATGGAGATCGAGTCGTACCAGGGCATGCTGGCGTGTGTGATCGCCGGTGCCGGGGTAGCGATGATGTCGCGTTCGATGCTCGACAGCCTGCCGGGGCGCGAGCGGGTCAGCGCGCATCCGCTGCAGGCGCCGTTCGATCATGCCGAGACCTGGTTGATGTGGCGCCAGGGCATGTGCGGGGCGAATTTGCAGGCCTGGATCGACCTGCAACAAGGTGAAACAGTAAACCGGCTGTCGGAGTACGGCGTTTCCGCTTGATCTGCGGCAAAATCGCCCATATCTGTAAGGTTAGACGCAGGCGATATACAGAACATGGGACTATGATCTGTATGAAGCATCGCAGGACTGATTTGCCGCAAGGCTGACCCGTGAAGGGGGCACTATGAACAAGCGCATGTACAACTGGCTCCACGACCTTGCCGTCGCCCTTGGCCTGGTACCACCGCCATTGCAACCGGTACCGATCCCCACCGACGAAGAACAGCGCAAGCGCCAGCCGCGTCGGCGCTGATTAGCGCAGGAAAAAGGCCGCTGCATCCTTGGGGGATGCGGCGGCCTTTTGCGTTTTTGCAAGGGGGATCTGTGGTGTGGCTTTCGTAGTGCATGGCACCGGCTTCGCCGCTGATCGCGGGACCAGCCCGCTCCCACAGGGATTGGGCTGACCTTTAGATTTTGAACAAGACAGCTGCTTCCACAGGGTAGGGGCGGGCTGGTCCGGAGATTTTCTGCCCTGGAATCAGGCCAGGTTCACCGCAGCCGTCGGTTTACGCGACATCAGGCTGACCACGATGAAGCTCACCAGGCCCACCGCCAGGCTGTAGTAGATCGGCGAGTTGGCATCCAGGCCGTCCTTGAACATGAAGAACAGCGCGGTGGCAAAGCCCAGCGACATGCTGGCGATTGCACCCGGGGTGGTGGCGCGTTTCCAGAAGATCGCCCCGATCAGCGGGATCAGCATGCCACCGACCAGCAGGTTGTAGGCCAGGGTCAGGGCACTGATCACGTCGTTCACCGCCAGGGCGATCACCAGCACTGCCACGCCAGTGAGCAGGGTGAACAGGCGGTTCACGCCCAGGCTCGAGCGCTTGCCGCCACGCAGCTTGGGCAGCAGGTCTTCGGTCAGGGTGGTGGACGCCGCCAGCAGGCCGGCGCTTGCGGTCGACATCATCGCCGCCAGTGCCGCCGCCATCAGCAGGCCACGGATGCCGTCGGGCAGGGTGGTCTTGATCATCTCGGCGAAGGCGTTGTTCGGGTTGGCCAGGTCAGGCATCAGCACATGGGCGGCCATGCCGATCAGGGCACAGGCCAGGCCGTAGATCACGCAGTACACGCCTGCGGCGGTGCCGGCGCGCTGGCAGACCTTCTCGTCACGTGCGGTGAACACGCGCTGCCAGATGTCCTGGCCGATCAGGATGCCGAAGAAGTAGATCAGGAAGTAGGTGATGATGGTATCCCAGCCGATGGTGGTGAGCTGGAAGCTCGCCGCCGGCAGCTTGGCCACCAGTGCATCCCAGCCACCGGCCTTGTACAGGCACACCGGCAGGAGGATGAACATCAGGCCCACGGTCTTGATGATGAACTGCACGATGTCGGTGAGGGTCAGCGACCACATGCCGCCGATGGTCGAGTAGACCACCACCACGCCACCGCCGAACAGCAAGGCCATCCAGAACGGCACTTCGAGCAGCACTTGCAGCACGGTGCCCATGGCCAGCGTGGAGACCACGCCGATCATCAGCGCGTAGGCCAGCATGATCACTGCACTGGCCTGGCGCGCCATCGGGTTGTAGCGGCGCTCCAGGACCTGGGTCACGGTGAAGATGCGCAGGCGCAGCAGCGGTTTGGCGAGGAACAGGTTCAGGGCGATGATGCCCAGGCCCAGGGCCGCGCACAGCCAGAAACCGGAAATGCCGTGGACATAGCCCAGGCGCACGGTGCCGACGGTGGATGCACCACCGAGCACGGTAGTGGCCATGGTGCCCATGTAGAGGGTCGGGCCGAGATTGCGTCCGGCGACCAGGTAGTCTTCGTGGGTTTTCGCCCGCCGCATGCCGTACCAGCCAAGCCCGAGCATGCCAGCGGCGTAGATCAGTACAACAATGATGTCCAAGGCCATGGGTGTCTCCGATTATCTTTATTATGCGAGATCGATCGCTCGGACGCTCTCACCGCGTCCGGCGCTCCTCATCGAGTGTTGGCGGGCCTCTATGGCCCTGACCCACGGCTCCTGCCTGGGTATTGCAGGTGTTTCAGGTGATCAGCGACGCACCACGCCGGGAAGCACGCAGAGCATTTCGAACAACAGGTTGGCGCCCAGCAGCGAGGTGTTGCCGGTGGTGTCGTACGGTGGCGAGACCTCGACCAGGTCGCAGCCGATCAGGTCCAGGCCGTGGCAACCGCGGATGATTTCCATCGCCTGGATGGTGGTCAGGCCGCCGATTTCCGGGGTGCCGGTGCCTGGCGCCCAGGCCGGGTCGATGCCGTCGATGTCGAACGACAGGTACACCGGGCCACCGCCGACCTTCTCGCGCACTTCGGCCATCAGCGGCTCCAGCGATTTGTGCCAGCACTCTTCGGCCTGCACCACGCGGAAGCCCTGGCGGCGGCTCCAGTTGAAGTCGTCGGCGGTATAGCCCTGGGCGCGCAGGCCGATCTGCACCACGCGGTCGCAATCCAGCAGGCCTTCCTCGACGGCGCGGCGGAAGGTGGTGCCGTGGGCGATCTTCTCGCCGAACATATGATCGTTGACGTCGGCGTGGGCGTCGATGTGTACCAGGCCGATCTTGCCGTGCTTTTTATGCAGGGCGCGCAGGATCGGCAGGGTGATGGTGTGGTCGCCACCCAGGGTCATGGGGATGACGTTGTGTTCGAGGATTTCGTCGTAGGCTTCTTCGATGATGCGCACGGCGTCGAGCAGGTTGAAGGTGTTGATCGCCACGTCACCGATGTCGGCGACCGACAGCGAGTCGAACGGGGCGGCGCCGGTGGCCATGTTGTACGGGCGGATCATCACCGATTCGGCGCGGATCTGCCGCGGGCCGAAGCGGGTGCCGGAGCGCAGCGAGGTGCCGATATCCAGTGGCACGCCGATGAAGGCGGCGTCCAGGCCTTCGGCGCTTTGCAGGTGAGGAAGACGGAGCATGGTGGCGATGCCGCCGAAACGCGGCATTTCGTTGCCGCCCAGTGGTTGGTGGAGAATCTTGTCCACGGTGGGCCTCATCAGTCGGTCGATTGTTCTGTTTGTTCGAACCTGTGTCGCGGCACGCTCGGCAAGCGCGAAGGCGCCGGCGACCAGGGACATTTCGGCCAAGTCTGCGCAAGGTAGTGCGCGGGAAGAATCGCTACCGACAAATACTTACTTCAGGAATTTCTGAACTATCGACGCGCAGGCGCGGTAGACTCTGGCGCATTTCCACTCGACGGAACCCGTGCGCCATGGCCTCATCGCTGCCCGACCTGAAACTGTTGCGCATCTTTGCCAGCGTGGTGCGCCACCAGGGTTTCGCCAATGCCCAGCGCGACCTCAACCTTTCGACGTCGGCCATCAGCACCTACATGAGCCAGCTGGAAAGCGCCCTGGGCCTGGTGCTGTGCCACCGTGGGCGTGGTGGTTTCAGCCTGACCAGCAAGGGCGAGCTATTCCACCAGGAGACCTTGCGCCTGCTGGGCGAGCTCGACGGTTTCGAGCAATACGCCGCGGCGCTCAAGGGTGAGCTGCGCGGCACCCTCAACCTGGGAGTGATCGACTCCACCGTTGGCGATCGCGCGCTGCCCTTGGCCGAGGCGATCGGCGCCTACAGCCAGGAACACCCGGCCGTGCACTTGCACCTGTCGGTGTCCAGCCCTTACGAGCTGCAGCTGGGTGTGCAGGACAACCGCCTGGACCTGGCCATCGGCGCCTTCTCTTCGCGCATGAGCGGCCTGGTGTACCAGCCGTTGTACCGCGAGCAGCACTGGCTGTACTGCAGCAGCCGCCACCCGCTGTTCAGCGAGCGGCGCATTCCGGCGCAGGTCATCACTCAGCAACGCATGGTCGGCCGGGGTTACTGGAGCCAGGCGGAACTGGCCCGGCACGGTTTCAAGCACAGCGCGGCGACCGTGGAAAGCATGGAGGCGCAGTTGATCCTGATCCTGTCCGGTGCCTACATCGGTTACCTGCCCGAGCACTATGCCCAGGCCTGGGCCGACAAAGGTGATCTGCGCGTGTTATCGCCGTCTACCTTCGGCTATCAGGCGCCATTCTCTTTGATCATCCGCCGTGGGCGCAGCCGCGAACCGTTGATCCAGACCTTCCGCGACCTGCTCAAGTCGCAGTTGAATGTGGGCTGATCGGCGTTGCCGAAAATACATTCCGTCAGGTCGGGAACTTTTCTTACAAATGCTGATCCCGCACGTGAAAAAGCTCTGCTAAACCTTTACTTGCTTTGATGAAATTTCCCTCTCATCTACACAAGCAAGGACCGCCCGAGATGCGCACGAATCTGCCCGTAACCGAGCATGAAAGAACGTTCTCCAGCGAGCAGCGGTTGATTTCCACCACCGACCTGAACAGCCGGATCACTTACTGCAACGACGCGTTCGTGGCGATCAGCGGATTCACCTACGACGAGTTGGTGGGGCAGCCGCACAACCTGGTGCGCCACCCCGACATGCCGCCGTCGGTGTTCGGCCATATGTGGGAAACCATCAAGCAAGGCAAGCCGTGGATGGGGGTGGTGAAGAACCGCGCCAAGAACGGCGACTTCTACTGGGTCAGCGCCTATGTCACGGCGGTCTACGAGAACGGTCGCATCAGTGGCTACGAGTCGGTGCGCTCGGTGCCGACCCGCGAACAGATTCGTCGTGCCGAAGCGTTGTACGCACGCCTGCGGGCCGAACGCTCGCCGGTGCCCTGGGCGGCGCGGCTGGGGCATGGCCTGGGGACTGGCTGGCCACTGGTGGGTGCCGGGCTGATTGCGGCGGCAGGCTACCTGTGGCTACCGCCCTATGCGGCGCTGGGCCTGCTGATGGTCAGCCTGTTCAGTGCCTGGTATCTGATCGAACACCGGCAGAACCAGGCCATTCGCCGTACCCTGGCCGAGCATCCCAAGGCTTTCACCAGTCCGCTGGTCGCCCTGACCTACAGTGACAACCCGGGCCTGCGCGGTCAGCTCGACCTGGCGATCATCAGCGAAGAGGCGCGTCTGCAGACTGCGCTCACGCGGCTGGTGGATGCTGGCGTCGGGGTCAAGTCACGGGCCGCGCAGTCAGCGGAACTGTCCGATGCCCAGGCGCAGATGCTCGACCGACAGCGCAGCGAAACCGACCAGTCGGCGACCGCTATCGCGCAGATGGCGGCGACCATCCAGCAGGTCACCCATAACGTGCAGAGTACCGCCCACGCGGCCGGCGATGCCGACCAGCTGGCGCAGCAGGGCAGTGACCTGGCCCAGCAGAGCCTGCGCGCCATGGGCAGCATGAGCGAGGCGGTGAACGACATCGGCCAGGCAGTCAATGCCCTGGCCGAGCAGACCCAGTCGATCGGCAGTGTGGTGGATGTGATCACCTCGATTGCCGAGCAGACCAATCTGCTGGCGCTCAATGCCGCAATCGAAGCGGCGCGTGCCGGGGAACAGGGCAGGGGCTTTGCGGTGGTGGCCGATGAGGTGCGTTCGCTGGCCCAGCGCACCCGCACCTCCACCGAGGAAATCCACCAGATCATTGCCTCGCTGCGTGCCGGTGCCGAGCGCGCGGTGAGCAGCGCCAGCCGCGGCGAGCAGATTTCTCGCGATAGCGTGCACAGCGTCGAGGCGGTGCAGTCGGCGCTGGCGGGTATCGTTCAGGCGGTGAGCCGCATTACTGGCATGAGTCAGCAGATGGCGACCGCGTCCGAGCAGCAGAGCCATGTGGCGGAGGATATCAACCAGCAGATCGTGCGCATTGCCCACCTGTGCGACGAAAGCGCCGGGCAGGCGAAGCAGGGGGCTGAGATCAGCCAGGATCTGGAGCGGATGGCGGAGTACCTGCATAGCCTGGCGGAGCGGTTCAATCGTTAGAGGGGGGGGGCCCGCAACGCGGGCCCCGATTTCCGGC
>NZ_JBNFMU010000029.1:0-9241 GCF_049942315.1 Pseudomonas wayambapalatensis | reverse complement strand
AACAGCCTCGGAATGCTCATTTACAACCCGTAAACTCCGCTTCCTCGGCTGTTTTCGCCTTGCCTGACCTTCGTCTCAAGACTTTTCAGACAGACCCTAATCTCTGTGGATAACGCTTGGGATCGTCACCATGGACCTGATTCTGCTGGCCGTGCCGTTCTTCTTCGTGCTGATTGCTGTGGAGCTGGTCGCCGACCGGCTGCGCGGGCAGCGCAACTATCGTCTGGCGGATTCGATCAACAGCCTGAGCACCGGGGCGCTGTCGACCAGTACGGGGCTGCTGACCAAGGGCGTGGGGCTTGTCAGCTACGCGTTGGTCTGGGAGCACCTGGCCCTGCTGCGCCTGCCGGACAGAGCGGTTTGGGTCTGGCTGCTGGCGTTCGTGCTCTACGACTTCTGCTATTACTGGCTGCACCGCCTCGGCCATGAGCGCAACGTGCTGTGGGCGGCGCATTCGGTGCATCACCAGAGCGAGGAGTACAACCTCACCACCGCCCTGCGCCAGACCAGCAGCGGCTTTCTCTTCTCGTGGATCTTCTACCTGCCACTGGCCCTGGTTGGCGTACCGCCGCTGGTGTTCGTCACCGTGGCATCGCTGAACCTGCTGTACCAGTTCTGGGTGCATACCCGCCACGTGCCCAAGCTGGGCTGGCTCGAGTGGGTGCTGATCACGCCGTCCAACCATCGCGTCCACCATGCGCAGAATCCTTTGTACTTGGATCGCAACTACGGCGGCGTGTTCATTCTCTGGGATCGCCTGTTCGGCACTTTCCAGGAGGAAGACCCGCGCGAGCCCGTGGTGTTCGGCGTGACCACGCCGCTGGCGAGCTGGAACCCGTTGTGGGCCAACCTGCAGTTCTATGCCCAGCTCTGGAGCGATGCGCGGCGCACTCGCAGTCTGTGGGACAAGCTGCGGATCTGGTTCATGCCCACCGGTTGGCGACCGGCGGATGTGGCGCTGGGTTATCCACAGGCCAAGGCCGATCTGGCGCAGTTTCGCAAGTTCGAGATACCGCTGGGCCGGGCCCAGCAGCTGTACGTGGCGCTGCAGTTCGCCGTGTATGCGGGCTTGGGCAGTTACCTGATGGAGGTGGCCGACCGCGTGCCGCCAGTGGCGCTGGTGCTGGGCTGGACACTGATGGCGTTTGGCTTGTTCGTGCTTGGGATGGCGCTGGAGAACCGGCCTCGGGCCGCGCGCCTTGAGCTGCTGCGGCTGGTGTCCAACGGCCCGGCGCTTTACCTGGGCGGGGCGCTGGGCCTAGGGACGGTTACGCCCTTGGCCTGGCTTCTGCTCGGGCTCTACAGCCTGCTCAGCCTGTGGGGATTGGCCTTCTGCCGCCGCCTTGCGCTCCGCACGCAGGTTGCGGAAACGTCGGCGCAGCCAGAGCAGTCCGCCCAGCACCAGCAGGCCACCGAGCACCCATAGCTCGTACTTTTTCACGTTGCCCAGCAGGCCTTCGAGGATGGCGCCGAAGTGATAGGCCGCCGCGCCCAGGGCCAGGGCCCAGATTGCCGCGCCGATGCCGTTGAGCAGCAGGTAGCGCCGCGGAGGATAGCCGGACAGGCCGATGGCCACCGGCATCACGGTGCGCAGCCCATAGACGAAACGGAAGCTCAGCACCCAGATGTCGGGGTGGCGGCGGATATGCTCCAGCGCGCGGTCGCCCATCGCCTGCCAGCGCGGTTTGCGCGCAAGGATCTTGCGCCCGTGGCGACGGCCCATGAAATACCAGAGCTGGTCACCGGCATAGCTGCCGAAGAACGCCACCACCACGACCAGGCTAATGTCCATGTATCCACGGAACGCGAGGAATCCTGCAAGTACCAGGATGGTCTCGCCTTCGAAGAAGGTGCCTAGAAAGAGGGCGAAATAGCCGAAATCCTGCAGGAATTGTTGAAGCATTTTCTGAGGTGCTGGCGAAATGAACGCGCAGCCTACCCCTTCGCGCGCCTGGGGGAAAGTGTCCAAATGTGTCTCGACGTGAACATTTCCTACAAGGACAATGCCTGCGGCCACAAGTCGCAGGGTTGCTCTTCCCTGTAACCTAGGCGTCATAATGGGCGCTTATAACTGTCGCGCTAGCCCGCCTGCGCGGGCTCAGGAGTCTGCCGTGAGCTTTACCCCCGCCAACCGCCTGTTTCCTGCTACCCGCCTGCGTCGCAACCGCCGGGACGAATTCTCCCGTCGTCTGGTTCGCGAGAACACCCTGACCGTCGATGACCTGATCCTGCCGGTATTCGTGCTGGACGGCGAAAATCGCCGCGAGGAAGTGCCGTCGATGCCGGGCGTCGAGCGCCTGTCGATCGACCTGCTGCTCGAAGCCGCACAGGGTTGGGTGGAGCTGGGGATTCCGGCGCTGGCGCTGTTCCCGGTCACCCCGGTGGAGAAGAAGTCCCTCGACGGTGCCGAGGCCTGGAACCCGGACGGCATCGCCCAGCGTGCCACCCGCGCCTTGCGTGCGCGCTTCCCGGACCTGGGGGTGATCACCGACGTTGCGCTCGACCCCTTCACCACCCACGGCCAGGACGGCATCCTCGACGAAGAGGGCTACGTGCAGAACGACATCACCGTCGACGCCCTGGTGCGTCAGGCGCTGTCGCACGCCGAAGCGGGTGCCCAGGTGGTGGCGCCGTCCGACATGATGGACGGTCGTCTGCAGGCGATCCGCGAAGCCCTGGAGCTGGCCGGTCACGTCAACGTGCGCATCATGGCTTACTCCGCCAAGTATGCCAGCGCCTACTACGGCCCGTTCCGCGATGCGGTCGGCTCGGCGCTGAACCTGGGCAAGGCCAACAAGGCCTCCTACCAGATGGACCCGGCCAACAGTGACGAGGCCCTGCATGAAGTGGCCACCGACCTCGCCGAAGGCGCCGACATGGTCATGGTCAAGCCGGGCATGCCGTACCTGGACATCGTTCACCGCGTCAAAACCGAATTCCGCGTGCCGACCTTCGTGTATCAGGTCAGCGGCGAATACGCCATGCACATGGCGGCCATCCAGAACGGCTGGCTCAGCGAGGCCGTGATTCTCGAATCCCTCACCGCTTTCAAACGGGCCGGCGCCGATGGCATCCTCACCTATTTCGCCGTGCGTGCCGCTCAATTGTTGAGAGGGCAGTAACGCCCTCACAGGAACGTCAGATGAATAACGAAGTGCTCACTGCTGTCGAGATCAAGGAAGCCAAGGCCCTCCCGGAGGAACTGATGCAGACCCCGCCGGACCTCCCAGCGGCGCCTGCACCTGAGCCGGTGCCTGTCGTCGAGGCCGCCGCCCCGGCGCCGGCCCCGGCGATTCCGGTGCCGGGCCTGGACGACAGCAGCCTGTACATTCATCGTGAACTCTCGCAGCTGCAGTTCAACATCCGCGTGCTGGAACAGGCGCTGGATGAGTCCTACCCGCTGCTGGAGCGTCTGAAGTTCCTGCTGATCTTCTCCAGCAACCTCGACGAGTTCTTCGAGATCCGCGTCGCCGGGCTTAAGAAGCAGATCAATTTCGCCCGCGAACAGGCCGGCGCCGACGGCCTGCAGCCGCATCAGGCGCTGGCGCGGATCAGCGAGCTGGTGCACCTGGAGGTGGACCGCCAGTACGCGATCCTCAACGACGTGCTGCTGCCGGAGCTGGAGAAGCATGCGATTCGCTTCATCCGTCGCCGCCACTGGACGCCCAAGCTCAAGACCTGGGTGCGTCGCTTCTTCCGCGACGAGATCGCCCCGATCATCACCCCGATCGGCCTCGACCCGACCCACCCGTTCCCGCTGCTGGTGAACAAGAGCCTGAACTTCATCGTCGAGCTCGAGGGCGTCGATGCCTTCGGTCGCGACTCGGGCCTGGCGATCATTCCGGCGCCACGCCTGCTGCCGCGGGTGATCCGTGTGCCGGAAGAGGTTGGCGGCCCCGGCGACAACTATGTATTCCTGTCGTCGATGATCCACGCTCACGCCGACGACCTGTTCCAGGGCATGAAGGTCAAGGGCTGCTATCAGTTCCGCCTGACCCGAAACGCCGACCTGGCGCTGGACTCCGAAGAGGTCGACGACCTTGCCCGCGCCCTGCGTGGCGAGCTGTTCTCGCGCCGCTACGGCGATGCTGTGCGCCTGGAGGTTGCCGACACCTGTCCGAAGCACCTCTCCGACTACCTGCTCAAGCAGTTCAGCCTGAGCGAGAGCGAGCTTTACCAGGTCAATGGCCCGGTCAACCTGACCCGTCTGTTCAGCATCACTGGCCTGGACAGCCACCCGGAGCTGCAGTACACCCCGTTCACCCCGGCGATCCCGAAGATCCTGCAGAACGCCGACAACATTTTCAGCGTCATCAGCAAGCAGGATGTGCTGCTGATGCACCCGTTCGAATCCTTCACCCCGGTGGTCGACCTGCTGCGCCAGGCCGCCAAGGACCCGCACGTGCTCGCTGTGCGCCAGACCTTGTACCGCTCCGGGGCCAACTCGGAGATCGTCGACGCGTTGGTCGATGCGGCGCGTAACGGCAAGGAGGTCACTGCGGTGATCGAACTGCGTGCGCGTTTCGACGAAGAGTCCAACCTGCAGATGGCCAGCCGCCTGCAGGCAGCCGGCGCGGTGGTGATCTATGGCGTGGTCGGCTTCAAGACCCACGCCAAGATGATGCTGATCCTGCGCCGCGAGCAGGGCGAGATCGTCCGCTACGCGCACCTGGGTACAGGTAACTACCACGCCGGCAACGCCCGCCTGTACACCGACTACAGCCTGCTGACCTCCGATGACGCACTCACCGAGGACGTCGGCAAGCTGTTCAGCCAGCTGATCGGCATGGGCAAGACCCTGCGCATGAAGAAGCTGCTGCATGCACCCTTCACCCTCAAGAAGGGCATGCTCGACATGATCGCCCGCGAGACGCAGTTCGCGCTCGACGGCAAGCCGGCGCACATCATCGCCAAGTTCAACTCGCTGACCGATGCCAAGGTCATCAAGGCCCTGTACAAGGCGAGCCAGTCGGGCGTGCGCATCGACCTGGTGGTGCGTGGCATGTGCTGCCTGCGCCCGGGCATCCCGGGGGTGTCGCACAACATCAATGTGCGCTCGATCATCGGCCGCTTCCTCGAGCACACGCGGGTGTTCTACTTCCTCAACGGCGGCGAGGAGCAGATCTACCTGTCCAGCGCCGACTGGATGGAGCGCAACCTCGACAAGCGTGTCGAGACCTGCTTCCCGGTAGAGGGCAAGAAGTTGCTGCTGCGGGTGAAGAAGGAGCTCGAAGGCTACCTGACCGACAATACCCAGGCCTGGACCTTGCAGCCTGATGGTCGTTATGTGCGCAGCACGCCGACCGGCAACCAGAACCCGCGCAGCGCCCAGGCGACCCTGCTGGAGCGCCTGAGCAACCCGGTGCTGAACGTACGGTAGTCAGATTGCTGGGGCTGCAAAACAGCCCCAGCACACTCAAACCTTCAACGCACGCTCAGCACGAACCCGACCCGCGCCAGCCACTCAGCCTCGTTGGCGAAGTCGGCCTGGGTCAGCTGGTTCTGCTCCAGCCAGCCTTCAGGGAACACCACTTCCAGACTGTCGTCGGCAGCCTTGAGCTCGACCTTGGGCATTTGCTGGGTGCCGCGGATGTGGTGGAAGAGGATGGCGAAGCGCAGCAGCACGCACAGGCGGATCAGCTTGACGCCTTCGTCGCCGAACTCGGCGAACTTGTCCTTGGGGATGTTGCGGCGATGGCCGCGTACCAGCAGTGCCAGCATCTGCTGGTCCTCGCGGGAGAAGCCCGACAGGTCGGAGTGCTCGATCAGGTAGGCGCCGTGCTTGTGGTAGTGGTAGTGGGCGATGTCCAGCCCGACCTCATGCACCTTCGCCGCCCAGCCCAGCAGGTCGCGCCAGTTGCCGTTTTCCAGATCCCACGCCTTGGCCACCTGGTCGAAGGCGTGCAGGGCCTTGCGCTCCACCCGTGCGGCCTGGCCCTGGTCGACGTGATAGCGCTCCATCAGCGAGTTCAGCGTGCGCTCACGCACGTCCTCGTGATGATGGCGGCCGAGCAGGTCGAACAGCACGCCTTCACGCAGGGCGCCGTCACAGTGGTCCATGCGCTGCAGTTCGAGGGCGTCGAAGATCGCCTCGAGAATCGCCAGCCCCGCAGGGAAGATGGTGCGCCGGTCCGGTTTGACGCCGTCGAAGTCGATCTTGTCGACTTCGCCCAGCTTGAACAGCTTGCGCTTGAGCACGGCCAGGCCTTCGGCGTTGACTTCGCCGTTGCCATGGCCGTTGGCTTTGATCGCGGCGCCGATGGCGCGGATGGTGCCCGACGAGCCGATGGCCTCGTCCCAGGTCAGGCGGTGCAGGGCGTTCTCGATGCTCATCAGCTCAAGGCGCGCGGCGGTGTAGGCCTGGGCGTAGCGTGCCGGGGTGATCTTGCCGTCGCGGAAATAGCGCTGGGTGAAGCTTACGCAGCCCATCTGCAGGCTCTCGCGCAGCAGGGGCTCGAAGCGTTGACCGATGATGAACTCGGTGCTGCCGCCGCCGATATCGGCGACCAGGCGTTTGCCAGGCGTGTCGGCGAGGGTGTGCGACACACCCAGGTAGATCAGGCGCGCCTCTTCACGGCCTGAAATGACCTCGACCGGATGGCCGAGGATGGCTTCGGCACGCAGGATGAAGTCATTGCGGTTGCGCGCTTCACGCAGGGCGTTGGTGCCGACGATGCGCACTGCGCCGGCCGGCATGCCGTTGATCAGCTGGGCGAAACGCTTGAGGCATTCGAGGCCTCGCTGCATGGCTTCTTCGCTGAGCTGGCGGTCTTCGTTGATGCCCGCAGCCAGTTGAACCTTCTCCCCCAGCCGTTCGAGAATGCGGATCTCGGTATGGTGGGCCTTGGCCACGACCATGTGGAAGCTGTTGGAGCCAAGGTCGATGGCGGCGATCAGAGACAGGTTCTTCGCGGTGGTTTGCGGCATGATCTGGATGTTCTCGGTCGATAACCCGGCAATCCTGCCATGATCGCGGGCATACGCCAACGCGCGACATGGCGAGGATTGATGCAGGGCAATGTGCGGGTGGCCTGGATGACTGATCAACAAAGGCCTCGGACAAATCCTATGACGCTTGTATGACGGTTTCGATTCGGGGCGTCTTGCACAACTATAGTTACACTCAATCGGCCGTGGCTTCCTGTAGGGCGTGGGTGCGGCTATGATGGGCAACGTTTTTTATGCTTACGACCTGGAGAACTCCATGAGCAGCGATCTGATCAAACACGTCACCGACGCCACCTTCGAAGCCGAAGTGCTGCAGGCTCAAGGCCCGGTGCTGGTCGACTACTGGGCTGAATGGTGCGGTCCATGCAAGATGATCGCTCCGGTCCTGGACGACATCGCCTCCACCTACGAAGGCAAGCTGACCGTCGCCAAGCTGAACATCGACGACAACCAGGAAACCCCGGCCAAGCACGGCGTGCGCGGCATCCCGACGCTGATGCTGTTCAAGAACGGCAACGTCGAGGCCACCAAGGTCGGCGCGCTGTCCAAGTCGCAGCTGGCTGCGTTCCTCGACGCCCACCTGTGATGTGAAAAAGCCCCGCGAATGCGGGGCTTTTTTTGCCCCTGAGGCTCGATTTCCCCTGTCAAAACCACTAGACGTCGAAAAAAGCAAGTGTTACATTCGGCCTCGCACTGCTTCTCCAGTGCCCTCTGCACGCCGTCGCGACGCACTCCCAATTCGAATCAGTACGCGATCCTGTCGCCAATCTAGCGGCGCGACCTCATTAAGCCAGAAGCTTAATTCCCCCCTTCTTACATGATTACGTCACTCCCCTTATGAACCTGACAGAACTCAAGCAAAAGCCGATTACCGATCTGCTGGAAATGGCCGAACAGATGGGCATCGAAAACATGGCCCGTTCGCGCAAGCAGGACGTGATTTTCGCCCTGTTGAAAAAACACGCGAAGAGCGGCGAAGAGATCTCGGGTGACGGCGTGCTGGAGATTCTCCAGGATGGATTCGGTTTCCTGCGTTCGGCAGATGCCTCGTATCTGGCCGGCCCTGACGATATCTACGTCTCGCCCAGCCAGATCCGCCGCTTCAACCTGCGCACCGGCGACACCATCGTCGGCAAGATCCGCCCGCCGAAGGAAGGGGAGCGTTACTTCGCCCTGCTGAAGGTCGATACCATCAACTTCGACCGTCCGGAAAACGCGAAGAACAAGATCCTGTTCGAAAACCTGACGCCGCTGTTCCCGAACCATCGCCTGAAGATGGAAGCCGGTAACGGTTCCACCGAAGACCTCACCGGCCGTGTCATCGACCTGTGCGCGCCTATCGGCAAAGGCCAGCGCGGCCTGATCGTCGCTCCGCCGAAAGCGGGCAAGACCATCATGCTGCAGAACATCGCGGCCAACATTACCCGTAACAACCCCGAGTGCCACCTGATCGTCCTGCTGATCGACGAGCGCCCGGAAGAAGTGACCGAGATGCAGCGCACCGTGCGCGGCGAAGTGGTCGCCTCGACCTTCGACGAGCCGCCGACCCGCCACGTGCAGGTTGCCGAAATGGTGATCGAAAAGGCCAAGCGCCTGGTCGAGCACAAGAAGGACGTGGTCATCCTGCTCGACTCCATCACCCGTCTGGCGCGTGCCTACAACACCGTGATCCCGAGCTCCGGCAAGGTCCTGACCGGTGGTGTCGACGCCCACGCCCTGGAAAAGCCCAAGCGTTTCTTCGGCGCTGCCCGTAACATCGAGGAAGGCGGCTCGCTGACCATCATCGCCACCGCGCTGGTCGAGACCGGCTCGAAGATGGATGAGGTCATCTACGAAGAGTTCAAGGGTACCGGCAACATGGAGCTGCCGCTGGACCGCCGCATCGCCGAGAAGCGTGTGTTCCCGGCCATCAACATCAACAAGTCCGGCACCCGTCGCGAAGAGCTGCTGACTGCCGACGACGAGCTGCAGCGCATGTGGATCCTGCGCAAGCTGCTGCACCCGATGGATGAAGTGGCGGCCATCGAGTTCCTCATCGACAAGCTCAAGCAGACCAAGACCAACGATGAGTTCTTCCTGTCGATGAAGCGCAAGTAAGCGCAACTTTCAGGAAGCATTTGGGGCCGCTTCGCGCCCCTTCGCGGGCAAGCCCGCTCCTACAGGATCTGTGCGATATCTGTGGGAGCGGGCTTGCCCGCGAAGGGGCGCGAAGCGGCCCCAAATGCTTCCTGAAAGTTGCGCTTACTTGCGCTTCATCGACAGGAAGAACTCATCGTTGGTCTTGGTCTGCTTG
>NZ_JBNFMU010000028.1:0-9569 GCF_049942315.1 Pseudomonas wayambapalatensis | reverse complement strand
TGCCTGTGCCATAGGCGCGCGACGCCTGGTGTGTACGACTCGGTAACGCGCCGTGCGCCAAAGGGGCGCGCGAAAATGCCACAGGATTCATTGGCCCGAAACAAATTGTAGGAGCGGGCTTGCCCGCGAAGCGCCGCGCGGGCGGCGCTCGATCTCATGACCACTAAAAATCTTTCGGCGAACACCTGCCAACCCCAACCCCAACCCGCCTCCAGCCAACCCCCTCCAGCCAACCCTCAACGGCACACAACCGTTCATCGGATCAGAACGTTATTTTGTAACGGCTAATAGCACTTTGATAGCGGCTCTCGGTCTTTCCTGAGATGCTGCATCACATTCTCGTTTGAAAGTGACGGGCCCACGGAATCCGGGGCCTGACGGCCACCAGGGAAGCTGGCTTGCAGGATGCGTGAGTGCTTTACCACACAACTGTTCGCAAGGTGTCCCATGTTCGATCGAAAAATCAAAGCTCGGCTCGCGGCAAGCGAGGCCGAGGTCAAACGCCTGCGTGCGGTGCTCGAGCAACTGGAGCAAGGCAGCCTGGCCCTGCGTCTGGATGCCAACCTGAGAATCATCGCCTGCAACCAAGCATGTGCCGCCGCGCTTGCACAGCCCTCCGGGGCGCTGATCGGGCGGCCGCTGAGCGATATCGTCCCCGGCTACGTGACAACCTTGCCCTGCTACCGGCAGTTCACCCAGGCCATATCACGGCTGGAGCCGGTGGCCGACGACTATCGTTTCCTGCGCGCCGACGGCCACATGGTCTGGCTACGCCTGAAGTGGTTGCCAGTGCGCGGCGAGGACGGACGCCTGGACTATGTGCAGGGCTACGGCAGCGAGGTGTCCGCCGAGGTCGGTCAGCGCCTTGAGAACACAGCCTTCATCGACGCGCTGTTCCGCTCGACGGCGATCATCCAGTTCGACCTGAGCGGCAACATCGTCACGGCCAACGAACGGTTTCTCGAGGCCATGGGCTATTCGCTGGAGCGCGTGGTCGGCCAGCATCACCGCCTGTTCTGTCCGGCCGATGAAGCGGCGACACCGGCCTACACGGAGTTCTGGAAGACCCTCAACAGCGGGCGCTATGTCGCTGGGCGCTTCCGCCGACTGGACAGCCGTGGGCAGGAAGTCTGGCTGGAGGCCAGCTACAACCCGGTCTACGACGCCGAAGGCAAGATCAGCCGGGTGATCAAGTTCGCCTCGGTGATCACCGACCAGGTGCGCAAGGAGCAGGATATCCGCCGCGCTGCGCAAATGGCCCTGGAGGTGTCGCGCAACACCGACGTCAGTGCCCGCGAGGGGGCGAGCGTGGTGCAGGAAGCGGTACAGACGATGCAGGCGGTGGCCGATCAGATGCACAGCGCCTCGAGCACCATCGAGGCGCTGGGCAAGCAGTCGGTGGTCATCAGTTCGATCGTGCAGACCATCGGCAGCATCGCCTCGCAGACCAACTTGCTGGCGCTCAACGCTGCCATCGAAGCGGCCCGCGCGGGCGAGCAGGGGCGTGGGTTTGCCGTGGTCGCCGATGAGGTGCGCCAGCTTGCAGCGCGCACCAGCGCGGCGACCGAAGAGATCGTCGCGGTGGTGGCGCGTAACCAGCAACTGGCCGATCAGGCAGTGGTGGAGATCGAAAACAGCCGCGAGCAGGCCGGGGTCGGGCTGACCCTCGCAGGCCAGGCGGGCAGCGCCATCACTGACATTCAGGAAGGCGCACGCCGCGTGGTGCAGGCGGTCGGACAGGTGACCCAGGACCTGCGCTGAGCCGCAGGCCTCAGTCGGGCTGGCGCCAGATCAGTTCGCGGGTGTCGTAGCCGCGCTGGCGAGCGACTTCGAGCAACTGGTTGCGTGTGCGTTCGCTCACTGTCGGGGTGCGTGACAGCAGCCACAGGTACTCGCGATTCGGGTGGCCGACCACGGCCACGCGGTAGTCCGGATCGTGGTACAGCACCCAGTATTCGCCCTTGGCGGTATCGGGCGCCAGTTTGCTGAACCAGTTGTCGAACCTCACCCACAGCTTGTCGGTCTGGCCGGGTTGCTGCAGTTGGGCGATGCCGGTCGCCTGCTGCCACTCACCGTCTTCGTCACGGCAGCGGTTGGTGACATCGACCTGGCCATCTTCGCGCAGTTGGTAATTGGCCTCGGACTGCACGCAGTCACGCTGGAAGAACATCGGCAGGCGTGCCAGTTCGTACCATTTGCCCTGGTACTGCTCGAGATTGACGGGCATGGTCTTGGGTGGCGGTTTATCTGGCGAAGCGCCGACACAGGCGCCCAGGGTCAAGGCCAGGCAGGGAATCAGCAAGGTGGCGCGAATCGCCATGAATAACCTCCGCAATGACTGTGTTGTCACTGCTTGGACGCCGGACGTTGGTGAAAGTTGAATCTTTCAGCGTGGCTCCAGTGCCGCGTTCATCATTCGCTCTAGCCCGGCGTACTCGGCGTGGCTGGCCAGGTAGGCGTCGGCGCGCGCTGGCGACGAAGGCGGCATCGACGCGCCCGTCCTGCAAGGCCTGCAACGCCATGTGATGGGTGCCGGCGTACACCAGCGCGCCGAAGTAGCGTTGCAAGGGCGTGGTCACCTGGGCGGCGAACTCGACGCTCGGCACCCGGCTGCCGGAGGTGCTGACTGGTGGTGAAATGCTTCTATCGGGTGCAGCCTGCTCCTACACCAACGCCTGCAACGCCGCGCGGGCTTGCTCGCTGGCCAGGCGCTCGATGAACAATGCCGCCTCCCGTTTTACGGTCTCCTCCAGTTCCCGGCGCTGTCCATCCTTGAGCAGGCGCTTGCTGATCCGCAGGGCCTGCTGGGGCATGGCTTGCAAGCGCCTGGCGAGCGCTACCGCGGCCGCCAGGCACTGTTCGCCGTCGTCATGCAGCTCATTGGCCAGGCCCCAGGCCAGTGCCTGTTCGCCGCTGAGCAACTCGTTGGCCAGCAGCAGCCGCGCCGCCCTTTGATGCCCGAGCAGACGTGGCAGCAGCAGGCTCGAGCCGAATTCCGGGCATACACCCAGGGGGGCGAAGGGCATGCGCAGTTTCGCCGAGCGGCTGACCAGCACCTGGTCGCAGTGCAGCAGCAGGGTACAGCCGATGCCGATGGCGGGCCCGTTGACGGCGGCGAGCAGCGGCTTGTCCAGTGCCAGCACGGTGCGCATCATGCGAAACACCGGGCTGTCCAGATCACGTGGAGGGTTGTCGAGAAAGTCGCGCAGGTCATTGCCGGCGCTGAAGCAGGTCGCACCGCCGGTCAGCAGGATCACCTCGACGGCCGGGTCTTCGCTGGCCGCCTGCAGATGGCCGTCCAGTTCGCTGTACATCGCGTTGTTGAGCGCGTTGAGCTTGTCGAGGCGGTTGAAGGTCAGGGTCAGCAAACCCTGGTCGAGGGCGCAGGTGATCAGGTCGGACATGGCAGGCATTCTTGTTATTGGCCGGAGCACAGGGTTTATCACGCGCTGCGCCTTGTTGTACAGTCGTTCAGTCCAACCCGCCGCGACGAGAATCCGCATGACCCAGGAAGCCCGCTACAACCGCATGGCGCCCGAAGAACGCAAGGCCATCCTGGTCCAGGCGACCCTGGCCTGCCTCAAGCGCGATGGCTTCCAGGGCGCGTCGATCCGCAAGATTTCCGCCGAGGCGGGCGTGTCGGTGGGGCTGATCAGCCATCACTATTCGGGCAAGGACGAACTGGTCGCCGAGGCCTACCGGGCCGTGACCGGGCGGGTCATGGGCCTGCTGCGCGAGGCCATGGCCCAGGCCGCACCCAATGCCCGCGAGCGCCTGTCGGCGTTCTTTCGCGGATCGTTCTGCGCCGAGTTGCTCGACCCGCAGTTGCTCGACGCCTGGCTGGCCTTCTGGGGGGCGGTGAAGACCGCCGAAGCGATCAACCAGGCGCACGACCATTCCTATTCCGAATACCGCAACGAACTGGCCGCGCTGCTGGCGGCGCTGGCAGCGCAGGAGGGCTGGCAGGCCTTCGACGCGGACCTCGCCGCGATCAGCCTGAGCGCCTTGCTCGATGGCCTGTGGCTTGAGTCGGGGCTCAACCCCAACACCTTCACCCCGGAGCAGGGCGTGCAGATCTGCGAGGCCTGGGTCGATGGCCTGCAGGCGGGTGGGCGTCGACGCTTCAGCCTGCCGGGAGGCTGTTGATCGGTCGTTCAGTACCGGGTAGGCTGCTGGCGCGGGTTTCAGAACAACATCAAAGAAGAGACCACACGCAATGACACCTCGGGTACTGGTCGTCGACGACGATCCGCTCATTCGTGACCTGTTGCAGGCCTATCTCTCGCGGGAAGGCTACGACGTACGCTGCGCCGACACTGCCGAAGAGGCCGAGCGCTGCCTGGCCAGCCAGCCGGTGGACCTGGTCATGCTCGACATCCGCCTGCCGGGCAAGGACGGCCTGACCCTGACCCGCGAGCTGCGGGTGCGCTCGGAAGTCGGCATCATCCTGATCACCGGACGCAACGATGATATCGACCGCATCGTCGGCCTTGAATGCGGCGCCGACGACTACGTGATCAAGCCGCTCAACCCGCGCGAACTGGTGTCGCGGGCCAAGAACCTGATCCGCCGTGTGCGCCACGCCCAGGCAAGCCGCCCTGGCGCCATCGCCAGCCCTTGCCTCAAGCAGTTCGCCGACTGGGCGCTGGACAGCGACCGGCGCCGGTTGATCGACCCGCAGGGCGGTGAAACCCTGCTGACCCATGGCGAGTTTCAACTCCTCAGCGTGTTCCTGCGCAACAGCGGCCATACCCTCAGCCGCGACCAGTTGATGGACCAGATCCGCAACCGCGAATGGGTGCCCAACGACCGTTCCATCGACGTGCTGGTCGGCCGTCTGCGGCGCAAGTTGCACGACGACCCGGCCGAACCGCAACTGATCATCACCATCCACGGCACCGGCTATCTGTTCACCGCCAGCGTGGCGGCCTGAAATCATGCGCGGCCTGTGCTGCCTGGGCCTGTGGCTGTTGAGCCTGCCGGCGTTCGCCGGGCAGCCGGTGCGCTATTGCGACTACCCGGTGTACCCGCCGGTATCCTGGAGTGATGGCAAGCAGGTGCGGGGCCTGGCGCCGACGGTGGTGCGCGAGTTGTTCGCACGCCTGGGGCTGGAGGTGCAGATCGTGGTGCTGGGCAACTGGAAGCGCTGCCTGCTGGACGCGGCCGAAGGGCGGGTGGATGTGGTGCTGGCCTACAGCAGCGAGCAACGTGACCAAGGCATGCGCTTCTCCCGTGTGCCGGTGCTGCGCGAGGAGGTCGCGGTGTTCGTCAACCGCAAGCGGCCGGTACGTTTCGAGCGGCTCGACGATCTTGCCCGCTATCGCGGCGGGCTGCTGTTCGGCGAAAGCTACGGCCCGGCCTTCGACCGTTTCGTTGCCCGTCACCAGAACATCGAATGGGTGTCGTCCAGCCAGCAGAATTTTGGCAAGTTGATTCGCGGGCGCATCGATTTCGTGATCCAGGAGCGGCGCACGGGCGAGCTGTTCGTCGAGCACCTGCCCGGTGCGGGCGATATCCAGGCCCTGCCTGCGGCGCTGAGTGTCGACTACCTGCGTGTCGCAGTCTCGCGCCATAGCCCCTTGAGCCTGCGCATGGACGAGATCGACGCGCAGTTGCAGCAAATGACCGAGCGCGGTGAGATCGACAACTGGCTGCATCAGAGCGAAGTGACCTACCGCGACATGATCGCGCAACCGGCAGCTGCACGATGATCCGCCTGCGTGCCGATGGCCTGCTGCGCCGCCTGCTGCTGTTCATCCTGTTGTTCAGCCTGTGCTTCACCGTGCTGGCCAGCGCCGTGCAGCTGTATTTCGAGTACCGCCGCGAGATGCGCGATATCGACGCGCGCATGGAACTGATCCGCGCCGGTTACCTGGCGAGCCTGGAGCGCAGCCTGTGGGACCTGGACCAGGAGCAGCTCAACGTGCAGTTGCGCGGGTTGGTGGACTTCTCCGATGTGGCACGGGTGCGGCTGGACAGTAGCGACTTCCAACTGCTGCAAGGCCAGGCAGAACCTGCGGGGCCGCTGCGCATCGAGCGCTTCGCCCTGGATTTCCAGCCGCCCACCGGGCCGACGAGGCACCTTGGCACGCTGGAGGTGAGCATCGACCTGGGCGCGGTGCACCAGCGCCTGTTCGCCACCGGGCTGACCAGCCTGCTGTGGATGAGCGTGTTTCTCTGCGGTTTGGCCGTGGCGCTGTCGGGGTTGTTCTATCGCTTGGTCACGCGCCATCTGCAGGTGATGGCCGAGTTCGCCCGGCGTGTCGCTGCAGGCCACTGGCAGGAGCCGCTGCGCCTGGACAAGCGCCGCTCGGCCCGGGTGGACGAGATCGATACTGTGGCCCATGCCCTGGACGACATGCGCCGGGCGATCCTGAGCGATATCGACCGTCGCGAGCAGGACCGCCTGGCCTTGCAGGGCAAACGTGACGAGTTGCAAGCCATGGTCGAGCGGCGCACCGAAAGCCTGGCGCGTGCCAAGGATGAGGCGGAGGCGGCGAACCTGGCCAAGTCGCGCTTCCTGGCGACCATGAGCCATGAGTTGCGCACCCCGCTCAACGGTATTCTCGGCATGGCCGAGTTGCTGCGTGGCAGCAGCCTCGACCCCCAGGCAAGCAGGCGTCTGGAGGCGCTGTACAAGGCGGGCGAGGGCTTGTCGGCGATCCTCAACGAGGTGTTGTTCTTTGCCCGCCTGGAAGAGGGCGAAAGCCACCCCGAACCTGTGGACTTCTCCTTGCGCCGGCTCTGCGACGAGGTGCTGACGCTGCTCGAACCCCGCGCCACGGCCAATGGCACCGAGCTGGACTGCCATGTCGATACCCGGCTGGCTGCCCACCAGTTCGGCGCCGAGCAGTACTTGCGCCAGGTGCTGAGCAACCTGCTGGCCAACGCGATCAAGTTCACCGAAGGCGGGCGGGTCAGCCTTGAGGTGCAAGTGCTGCAGGCGCAGCGCCAGTGGGTGCGGGTGCAGGTCAGTGATGACGGTATCGGCATCGCCCCGGCGATGCAGGCGCGGATCTTCGAGCGTTTTACCCAGGCCAGCGAAACCGTGGCTAGGCGTTACGGTGGCACAGGATTGGGGCTTGCGATCTGCAAGCACCTGATCGGACGCCTGGGCGGTCGGATCGGCGTGGACAGCCGCGAAGGTCAGGGCAGTTGCTTCTGGTTCGAGGTGGAGCTGCCCGCGGGCCGCGACGTTGCCGCCGAGTCCGCCAGCCAGGGGCTTTCGCCTGCCCTCGAGATCCTGGTGGTCGAGGATGTGGCGCTCAACCGCGAGGTGGCGGGCGGCTTGCTCGAGCGTGACGGGCACCGTGTCAGCTTCGCCGAGGATGCGACGCAGGCGCTGGCGGTCTGCGCGCAACGACCCTTCGACCTGCTGCTGCTGGATGTGCACCTGCCGGGCATGAGCGGTGTCGATTTGTGCCGGCAACTGCGTGCTGGCGCCGGGCCGAATCGGCAGACACGCATCCTGGCCCTGACCGCCGGGGTGCAGCCTGCCGTGGTGCGAGGCTATCTGGACGCCGGGATGCAGGGGGTGCTGGCCAAGCCGTTGCGCCTGGACAGCCTGCGTCGTGCACTGGCGCAGGTCGAGCCGCTGCCGACAGTGACCGCCCCGGACACCGCCCTCGACCTGGCCCTGCTGCAGACCCATCGCCAGTTGCTGGGGGAGCAGAAAGTCCAGGGGCTGTTGGCTGTGTTGCGCCAAGGGCTAGACGAGCAACGCGGGGCATTGCTCGATGCACTGCGGCTCGGCGATTGCACCCAGGCTGCGGACCTGGCCCATCGCCTGGCCGGCAGCAGCGATTCGCTGGGGTTGTGCGGGTTGGCCACGGCGTTGCGGCGTGTCGAGGCCGTGGCGGTGGCGCTGGACGCCCCGGCGCTTCAAGGGTTGGAGCAGCCCCTGCAGAGGGCACTGGACGAGGCACGCAGGTTGCTGGAACGGCTGATGCAGAGCGGTCGTACATAATTCTTACGACTTTTTACATCTTCGATCTTCAGCTTCAACGTCCGCTTACATCGCTTTCCAATAATCCAGGGCAACCGTGTGGTTCGCGGTCCGTCAGGCTTATTGGAGATAAGAATAATGAAAGGTCCCAAAGCTCAGCCCAACGCCATTGCGGAGGTGCGTCATGTCTGAGCCCTCCGAACGCAAAGGCATCCACCTCACTCGCGCGCTCAAGAGCCGGCATATCTTCATGTTGTCGTTGGGCGGCGTGATCGGCACCGGCCTGTTCATGGGCTCCGGGGTGACCATCAACCAGGGTGGCCCGATGGGCGCAATCCTGGCTTACCTGGTGGCAGGCTTGCTGATGTACCTGGTGATGGTCTGCCTGGGTGAGCTCTCGGTGCAGATGCCGGTATCGGGCTCGTTCCAGGCCCACGCGACGAAATACATCGGCCCGGCCACGGGCTTCATGATCGGCTGGGTGTACTGGATGAGCTGGGCCACCACCGTGGGCCTTGAGTTCACCGCCGCCGGCATGCTGATGACCCGTTGGTTCCCCGAGGTGCCGATCTGGTACTGGTCGGCGCTGTTCGTTGCCGTGCTGTTCGGTCTCAACGCCCTGGCCACCCGGGCGTTCGGTGAGGCCGAATATTGGTTCTCGGGGGTGAAGGTGGCGGCGATCCTGGGCTTTATCATCGTCGGCATCCTGGTCATCTTCGGCGCCATCCCGCTGACCAGCGGCGCACCGGCGCCGATGCTCGACAACCTGGTTGGCGACTCGCTGTTCCCCAACGGGCTGCCAGCGGTATTCGCGGTGATGATGACCGTGGTCTACGCCTTCCAGGGCTGCGAGATCATGGGGGTGGCGGCAGGCGAGACCGACCAGCCGGAAAAGAGCATCCCAAGGGCGGTGCGCAACGTGGTGTTCCGCGTACTGATCTTCTACGTGCTGGCCATCGCGGTACTGTCGGCCATCGTGCCGTGGCAGCAGGCCGGGCTGATGGAAAGCCCGTTCGTGCAGGTGTTCGACATGGTCGGCATCCCGTACGCGGCCGACCTGATGAACTTCGTCATCCTTACCGCCATTCTCTCGGTGGGCAACTCCGGGCTGTACGCGTCCACGCGCATCCTCTGGGCCATGTCCAAGAGCGGCATGGCACCGAAAAGCCTGTCGCCACTGAGCTCGCGCGGTGTACCGCTGCGTGCGCTGAGCATCACCCTGTGCTTTGCCCTGGTGTCGCTGATGACCAGCTTCATTGCCGCCGACACCTTGTTCATGGTGCTGATGGCGGTGAGCGGGATGTCCGGGACCGTGACCTGGATCGTCATCGCCCTGGCGCAATACCGCTTCCGCCGTACGTTCCTGCGCGAGGGCGGCAAGCTCGAGGACATCAAGTACCGCGCGCCTCTGTACCCGCTGATCCCGTTGCTGTGCATCACCCTGTGCAGCTCGCTGTTCGTGTTCCTGGCACTGGATGAAACGCAGAGGCCGTCGCTGTACTGGGGCTTTGGCTTCATTGCCCTGTGCTACCTGGCGTACTTCGTGATCAACCGCAAGCGTTCGCAGACCTTGGTGCCGACGGCGCCTGGGGTTTGAATCTTCGCTGAAACCACTGGCCTTTTT
>NZ_JBNFMU010000027.1:0-6356 GCF_049942315.1 Pseudomonas wayambapalatensis | reverse complement strand
GTACCTGTAGGAGCGGGTTTACCCGCGAAGAGGCCAGCAATGGTTCAGCACAGGCAATTGCCCACACCATCACCGGTGCCCTCGCACACCCACCCCATTCACAGCACCTCGAAGGACTTCCCCATGGACAAGGACTCACCAGACCACCTCGGCAAGCTCGGCTGGACCGTCGGCACCACCACCTGCCTGGAAAGCGAAGTCAAAGGCAAACACCTGTTCCGCGTTGAACCCGGCAACTGTGCCGACCATGCGCTGCAACAGGCTTCGGAACTACTGGCTAGCGCGCGGCGGGCGTCGTTCATCGGGGTGATGGACGACGAACCGGTGCTGGTTTGGGCGGCGCATTACCTCAGCGAGATGGCCAAGGCGTTGATGGATGATGCGCGTAGGGGGATGCATAAAAGCGATTGAGGTGGAGGTTGGGCGATTCAGAGTTGTCCGTTCGGACCTACGGCTACGTCTTCGGATGACAGCTTCCGACCCAAAGCTGCCGTCCGCGAAAGAGCAGCAAGAGGCCTGTAGCGCCTCTCCGCCTCTACTGCTCGACGGGATCATCATGGCGCACTTCGCCACAGGCATGGTCTAGTTCGAAATCACCATCTTGGCTCTGTGTGGCTAGTCCAAGCATGGCTAGAGTGGGCTCCAACGGACACTAACCCACTGCGAGTACCTGCCCATGAACAACCGCCTTGATTACTTCAAGCTGTCTCCCCAAGCGTCCAACAAACTGGTGGAGTTGACCCTGCAACTGAGCAAGAAGCCGTTGATGGTCGATCTTGCCCACCTGATCATGTTGCGGGCTTCGCAGCTCAACGGCTGTGCGTTCTGCGTGGATATGCATGTGAAAGAAGCGAAGATCCATGGCGAGCGCGAGCTGCGTCTTCACCACGTCGCCGTCTGGCGTGAGTCGCAGCTGTTTACGCCCGAAGAGCGAGCGGCGCTGGAGTGGACCGAAGCCCTGACCCAGTTATCGCCTCATGGTATCTCCGACAGCCTCTATGCGCGTGTGCGCGAGCAGTTTTCCGAGCACGATCTGTCGGATCTGTCGTTCCTGATCGTCGCTATCAACGGCTGGAACCGCCTCAACGTAGCTTTCCAGGCCATCCCGGGCTCATCCGATGAACTGTTCGGCCTGAGCAAGGCCAACCTCAACTGAGTAACGTGCTGATCACTGCGCCAAGCTGCTCGCCAGGAGCAGCCGTGGCGCAGTTGGTAAAGCTCAGGAGCAGACCCGACTGACGCTGCGACGAGGCAGCCCAGCGCGACAACGCCTGTACCGACATGCCCCTGCCCAGCAACTGCTCGGCCAGGGCGGTGTCGTTTACGTCCTTCGGCAAACGCAGTACCAGGTGCATGCCGCCCGGCGAGCGCTCCACCTGCATACCCTGCGGCAAACTTCGCTCCAGTGCTTCGATGGTCAATGCTCGTCGCTCGTTGTAGATGCGGCGCATGCGTTGGATATGCCGGGCAAAGTGTCCTTCGGCAACGAACTCCGCCACCATGGCCTGGGTAATTGACGGTGACCCGGCAGCGAACAAGGCCCGGCCGACGCGCTCGAACGCTGCCACCTGCGCCTGCGGCACCACCAGATAAGCCAGGCGAAGGCTGGGAAACAGCACCTTACTGAAGGTCCCGGCATACAGCACGCGCCCATGGCGATCCAAGCTGGCCAGCGCTGGGAGTGGACGGCTGACGTAGCGATACTCGCCGTCGTAGTCGTCCTCGACAATCCACCCCCCGGTGCGGGCAGCCCAATCCAATAGCAGTTGTCGGCGTGGCAACGACAGTGCCATCGACAGCGGGCTCTGATGCCCCGGTGTCACCATGGCGACCTGCGTAGCCCGGCCACCCGCGATGGCATGCTCTACATTCATGCCATCGGCATCAACCGGCACCGCTTCCAGCTCCAGTCCGAATTGGCGAAGCACCTGGCGCGTGGGGGGATAGCCTGGGTCTTCCACCCAGGCTCGCGCCCCTGGCTGCAACAAGGTGTGCGCGATCAACGTCAGGCTATTGCGCCAACCGCTGGTGATAAACACCTGGTGGGCCCCGCAATCGATGCCTCGGGATACCTGAAGATACGAGGCGATGGCGCTGCGCAACGCTGGCAGGCCGTGGGGTGCCGGATAGTCCAGATCTCCCACACGCATCCCGCGTAGATACCGGGCACCCAGACGCGCCCATATCTTGCGCGGAAAAGCATCCAGCGCCGGCACCCCCATCTGGAATGGCAACAGCTGCGGTGGACGCCAGAGCGAATCAGGGGAGTCTTCGATCACCCGGCTGCTGACGGGTGCTGTGCTGGCCGCCAACGCGGGCTTCTGCAGTTCAGGATTGATCACGGTGCCTTTCTGCCCGAGCGCAAGGATGTAGCCCTCGCTGGCTAGCAGTGAATAGGCCAGTTCGACGGTCCCACGGGCCACACCCAGCTCCTTGGCCATGGCGCGCGCCGACGGCAAGCGGTCACCGGCGGACAACGTGCCGGCGGCAATGGCGGCCAGCACGCGGTCGTAGAGTTGGCGATACAGAGGCAGCGCGGACTGCTCTTCCAAGGGGGCGAAAGGCGGTTTTGGCGAAGTCATCATGGACTAGTTCATATCCCATTTCTTGGCTCAATCAAGTGGGTCAATGGTAGTCCAATATAGCGCCATCACTTACGCATGAGGCCAATCCCATGACATCTACGTTGACCAACTTCATACCCAGCGTGCTCGACCTGGCCGACACGGCCCTGCGTCCCTTGGACAACATCCATGACCTGTGCGGCGCATTCCCGTTAATGCAGCAATTGCGCTCTCATCTGACCAGCGAAGCCGACTTCACCAGCCGCATCGAGCGTATGCGTGTTGAAGGCTATCACCTCATTGGCGCGTATGACTCAGGCGTCCTTGTGGCATTGGCTGGTTACCGCCTACAGGAAAACCTGGTCTACGGCGCATTCCTGTATGTCGATGACCTTGTCACCGCCGAGGCTCATCGGGGTGGCCAGTGGGGGGCGCGCTTGTTGCAAGCCTTGGAACGACTGGCCCGCGCCAGCGGCTGCGCGCGCCTGGTGCTCGATACAGGTTTGGCCAACGCTCGAGCGCAACGTTTCTACTTCCGTGAAGGCCTGTTGACTGGGGCAATGCGCTTTCAAAAACAGTTCGATACGCCATAACCCGCACACATCCAAGGAGGCAAACATCATGACATCGTCCCGACCGCTACTTGCTCCTTTGCGCGTTCTTCGCCTGGTCGCCAGCCCCAACGCAAACCATTCGGAAAGTCTGAAGCTGTCGCAGCAGATCCTGTTTGGCTTGGCCACCGAGGCCGGCAGAAGGGGTATCCAGTTGACCGATCTAGATCTCAACGCCTTGGCACCCGTCGATGCGCCTTACGCCCAGGCATTAGCCAATCAGCGCATAGTCGCGGTAAGCGGGCGGGACAGTACGTTGAGCCGTTCCAACGCCTTGATCGACCAACTGCAAGCATGCGACGTACTGCTGATTGCCACGCCGATGCACAACTACAGCGTGCCCGCCCCACTCAAGATGTGGATCGACCAGGTGGTACGCGTGGGTAAAACCTTTGTTGGCACCGCCAAAGGTAAAGTCGGAAAGCTGACGGATCGTCCGGTCTACGTCGCAATCGCTAGCGGGGGCCACATCAGCGGTCCACAGGCCCGTCAACCGGACTTTCTGCGCCCCTACCTGTCGGCCGTCCTCGCCACCATTGGTCTCACTCAGGTGCATTATTTCACCGTTGAGGGTACCGCCAAGGGGGGGGAGTCACTGAGTACTGGAAGGGCAACAGGGTACGGTGATGTGCAGGCGTTCTTTGGTAGGCATAGCTGTCGAGTAGGTCAAGTCTAAAGTCCGCTTCAAGGCCGACATCTACTCCAAGCGCTTAGGTTTGCATCTCAACTGGGCCGTATGCGAACAAGCGGCCACGCGCTTCATCGCTCATACAAAGGAGAAAATCATGAATCGTCTCAATTGGTTTGAAGCTTCGCCTGGTGCAGCTAAGGCCCTCGGCGGCCTGCATCATTTCGTGACCACCGCGACAAATTTGCCAGCCTCGCTGATCCACCTCGTGTTTCTCAGGGTGTCTCAAATCAACGGCTGCGCTCATTGCATTGATCTTCACTCACGCGATCTGATCAAAGCAGGTATGTCAGTGGACAAGGTGCTGTTAGTGCCGGTATGGCATGAAGCGCAATATTTGTTCTCGGATCAGGAGCGCTCAGCACTGGCTTGGGCGGAAGAAGTCACCAGGGTAAGCGAGACACAGGTATCCGACGAAGCTTATGCAGCCGCATCGGCGATGTTTGCAGAAAAGGATCTTGTTGACCTGACAGCGGCCATTGCCGCGATGAATGCGTTCAACCGTATGGGCGTCAGCTTCCGACTCAAACCTGCGGCTAGGGCTTGATGACCTAGTGGCTCGGCCTGGAGAGGTAGTACTTCGGAGACGGCACATCGCTTGTATCGCGTACCGTCTGCTTCAGGCCAATTGCTGCCCTTTCCGAACGACCGCTATGGCTCGGATACGGTCGTTCGCTAATGAAAAGCCTTGGGGGCCCAACTCGGCCCCAGGTAACGCACCATTTTCGACAATGCCAGCAATCCTGTGAGGCCAGCCCCTACCATCTCTCACTCAAACTTCACCAACACCACCGTAGCGTTATCCCGCCCGCCATACTCCGCCGCCAACCGAATCAACCGCTGACTACTCCCCTCCAGACTTTCCCGCCCGGCGCCCTCCAACACCCGCGCCATCTCATGATGCGGCACACACCCATGAACCCCATCACTGCACAGCATCAGCAAGTCCTCCGCCTGCACCACCTGCACCCACACCTGCGGCTCCACCCGCGGCGCTGGTCCGATCGCCTGCAACAGCACGTTGCGCGCCGGCAGCCGATCGAAATGCCCGGCATCCAGCGCCTGCTGGTACCAGGTCTGGTCGCGACTCAACTGCTCCAGCTCACCGTGGCGATAGCGATACAGGCGACTGTCACCCACATGAAACGCCAACAACGGCCCGCCGGCCTGGGGGCGCCAGATGCCGGTGAGGGTGGTGCCCATGCCGCGCCCCTCGCTGAGCTGACGGGTGTGGTTATGCGCGTACAAGCGGGTGTTGACCGCTTTGAGCGCCTCGTGCAGCGCGCCCAGGGCCTGCATCGAGGGCACCTGGCAGGTGGCGTCGGGGTCGCTGGAGGTGTGGGTCGATCAGGAAGTGGTCTTCGTTGTGCTGGCGCACCGGGCCGGTTTCGCTGTGACCGAAGGCGATGCCGCCGCGCAGCAGGCAGGGCGCGGTGGCCATGTGGTTTTGTGGCGCGCTCATGGCTGCTCCTCGAGAAAGGCGCTGCGTTGGGCGGGGTCGGGGATGTGTTGGGCCAGGGCCTGCAACAGCGCCTGGCGGGTGCTGGCGTGGGGCAGGGCGCGGCGCATGACGATGCGGGCGATCGGGCCGATCAAGTAGGTCAGGCGCGTTTCGCTGGCCTGCAGGAAAGCGGGGTCCAGCTTGGGGGCTGGGGTGTCTGTCGTATCTGTCTGGTGGGGCAGGCTGTCGTCTTGCGGCGGGGTTTCGGTCGTGGCCAGCAGCGCTTCGGTGGCGGCGACGAACTGTTCGCGGCCACGCTCGGAGGGAATGTGCGGCAGCAGGGCGCTGTGCAGGCTGGCGAAGTCGTCGGCGCTGGCCAGGCTGCGCTTGACCAGCAGGCGCGCCAGGGGGCCGATCTGTTGCGACAGCAAAGATTCGAGCTGCGGGCGGACCTGGCGTTGGCGGGCTTCACGTCGCGGTGCACTGCCTTGGGGTACGCCAGTCAACGGTTGCAGCTTGAGCCAGCCTTGCAGCAGGTTGAGATGGGTGGTGTTGCCCGTGTGTTCCAGATACAGACGGGTGTGCGGGCCAAGGGCAATGCGTGTGCCGGCCAGTTGGTCGATGAGCACGCCTGTGCTGCCGGCTTCGAGGTAGTCGGCACTCTGCAGGCGGGTGCCGGCGTTGGCTTGGTAGACGCTCGTGGCACGCAACAGTTGCACGGGCTTTTCCGCTGCGCTTATCACTCCGATCTCTGCCGGGGCGGCGAGCAGAGGCGAGAGGTGGAGCAGGCCAGCCAGGAGGGGGAGGAGCGCGGGTCTGTTCACGGTTTGGTCATCGTGTGTACGGAAGGGGTAACCCCGGGATGAGCGCAGGCTACCGATTCACGGGGTGCGATGAACGTCAATTTTTTCTATGTATTTCAAGGGGATGAATTGAATGAAATCATGGAATAAAACGGCGGCGGCGGGTGTTTTCGTCATGGGCGCGCGGGTTATTCGTTGGCCTTGCTGGCCCTATCGCGGGACAAGCCCGCTCCCACAGGAACTCCGCTG
>NZ_JBNFMU010000026.1:0-6966 GCF_049942315.1 Pseudomonas wayambapalatensis | reverse complement strand
TAAGGTTTTGGTGAAAAAATAACCAGCGGAATTTGTGGCGGGAGCCTGGTTTGTTTTGTGCCTGTACCGGCCCTATCGCGGGCAAGCCCGCTCCCACAGGGCTCAGCTGTATTCAGCGTCAGCGTGGTGTCTGTAGGAGCGGGCTTGCCCGCGATAGGGCCGGTACAGGCACAAAACAAACCAGGCTCCCGCCACAAATTCCGCTGGTTATTTTTTCACCAAAACCTTAGCTTAACGTTTTGCAACATTCGTTCGAGCGAGGTGTGTGATGTCGATGGAAACCTGGTTGGCCTTCTTTGCCGCGTGCTGGGTCATCAGCCTGTCGCCGGGGGCCGGGGCAATCGCCTCGATGTCCAGCGGCCTGCAATACGGTTTCTGGCGTGGCTACTGGAACGCCCTGGGCCTGCAACTGGGCCTGATCGTGCAGATCGCCATCATCGCCGCCGGTGTCGGCGCGATCCTCGCCGCGTCGGCCACCGCCTTCCAGATCATCAAGTGGTTCGGTGTCGCCTACCTCGTTTACCTGGCGTACCGGCAATGGCGTGCGCTGCCGATGGACATGAGCGAAGAGTCCGCCGTGCGGCCCATCGGCAAGCCACTGAGCCTGGTGTTCCGAGGCTTTCTGGTCAACGTCAGCAACCCCAAGGCGCTGGTGTTCATGCTCGCGGTGCTGCCGCAGTTCATCGACCCGCACCAGCCATTGCTGGCGCAATACCTGGCGATCACCGCCACCATGATCAGCGTCGACATGCTGGTGATGGCGGGTTACACCGGGCTGGCCTCGCGGGTGCTGCGCCTGTTGCGCACGCCGAAACAGCAGAAGCGTCTGAACCGCACGTTCGCCGGCCTGTTCATCGGTGCGGCGACATTCCTCGCGACCCTGCGTCGGGCGCCGATCTGAAACTACGGGGGCGTGGCTGCGCAGCGATCTCTATCGATCCTTGTCCACCAGGCCCTTGAGCAGATCCACCGGCAACGGAAACACGATGGTCGAGCTCTTGTCTCCGGCAATCGCCCCCAGCGTCTGCATGTAGCGCAACTGCATCGCCCCCGGCTCCTTGCTGAGCATCTGCGCGGCCTGCATCAACTTTTCCGACGCCTGCAATTCGCCCTCGGCATGGATCACCTTCGCCCGCCGCTCGCGCTCGGCCTCGGCCTGGCGGGCGATGGCGCGGACCATCGACTCGTTGAGGTCGACATGCTTGATCTCGACATTGGCCACCTTGATGCCCCAGGCGTCGGTCTGCGCGTCGAGCACCTGGCGGATATCGAGATTGAGCTGCTCGCGCTCGGCCAGCAGCTCGTCCAGCTCGTGCTTGCCCAGCACCGCGCGCAGTGTGGTCTGGGCCAGTTGGCTGGTGGCGCTTAAAAAGTCTTCCACCTGGATGATCGCCTTCTGCGGATCGAGCACGCGGAAGTACAGCACCGCATTGACCTTGACCGAGACGTTGTCGCGGGTGATCACATCCTGCGGTGGCACATCCAGCACCACGGTGCGCAGGTCGACCCGCACCATCTGCTGGATGCCGGGGATCAGGATGATCAGCCCCGGCCCCTTCACCTGCCAGAAGCGGCCGAGCTGGAACACCACCCCGCGCTCGTACTCGCGCAGGATGCGCAGCGCCGACATCAGCAGCAGCGCCAGCAGCACCAGCAAGGTGCCAAATCCGAATTGAACGAACATCTCTACTCTCCTTGCGCCGAGGGCGCACTGGCGCTGACCTCCAGCACCACGCCGCGCCGGGCGATGACCCGCACGTGCTGGCCGGGCTGCAGCGGTGTGGTGCAGCGGGCTTGCCATTGTTCGCCCTGGGCCTGTACCGAGCCGCAGAACGGGTTGTCGAGCGTTACCTGGGTGACGATCACCAGGCTGCCCACCAGCCCGGCATCGCCGCTGACCAGCGCGCGCCGTCGAGCCTTGACGGCCATGCCCAGCACACCGCCGAGCAGCAGCGCCGACACCGCGGCCAGGGAGACGATCAGCGCCAGCGGAATGCCAAAGCCCGGCGCATCGGTGTCCATCAGGATCACCGCGCCGACCACGAAGGCGACGATGCCGCCGAAGCCGACCACGCCAAAACTGGGCAGAAACGCCTCGGCAACCATGAACGCCACCCCGAGCAGGATCAGCGCTACCCCGGCATAGCTCACCGGCAGCAACTGCAGGGCATAGAGCGCCAGCAGCAGGCAGATACCGCCGACCACACCGCCTACGCCCGAACCCGGGTTCATGAACTCGAACAGCAGCCCGTACACACCAAGCATGATCAGGATCAGCGCTACGCTGGGGTTGGTGATCACGGCCAGCAGGCGGGTGCGCCAGTCCGGCAGGTGCTCGACCACACGGGCATTGGCGGTCTGCAGCGCACGGGCCTCGCCAGCGGCGACCAGGGTCTTGCCGTCCAGGCGTTGCAGCAGGCCCGGCAGGTCTGTGGCGACCAGATCGATGACGTTCAGGCGCAAGGCTTCCTCGGCCGACAGGCTGACCGCCTCGCGCACGGCCTTTTCCGCCCAGTCGGCATTGCGCCCGCGCAGTTGCGCAAGCCCCCGGATATAGGCCGCGGCATCGTTGACCTGCTTGCGCTCCAGGGGGTCCTGCTCAGCGTTGGTTGCGCCAGGCTTTTGCGTACCCTTGTCGCCAGCACCGATCTGTACCGGCGTCGCCGCCCCCAGGTTGGTGCCGGGGGCCATGGCCGCCACATGGCTGGCGTAGAGGATATAGGTCCCGGCGCTGGCGGCCCGTGCACCGCCGGGGGCCACATAGGTGACCACCGGTACGGGGCTGGCGAGGATCGCCTTGACGATCTGGCGCATGGCGATGTCGAGCCCGCCCGGGGTGTCCATGCGGATCACCACCAGTTGCACCTGCTGCTCCTGTGCCTGGTCGAGCCCGCGCAGCAGGTAGTCGGCGCTGGCCGGGCCGATGGCGTCGTCGATGTCCAGCAGCCAGACGTCATTACCGGCCGCAGCCTGGCCCGCCCCGGCGACGCCGAGGATCAGCAACAGCCAGAACCTGCGCCAGCAGCGAGCGATCAGCGTGGTCATCTCAGGGCCCTCTTGTTCAAGTCTAGCTGCGCCTGTACGCAGAGGGCCTAAACTTGCCGAGGGCCTGTGGCGCTCATGTCGATCGAGTCGTTGCGGCCAGGGCGCGGTCTACCGCAGGCAACCCCTAACCTGTGCAATCGAGGAGGACACATGGACGCACCGATTCACCCCTTCGCCGAGCTGTTCAAGCAACTGGGCCTGGCGGACGATGCCGTGAGCATCGACCAGTTCATCGCCTCGCACTCGCCGCTCAAGAACGAAATCAAGCTGGTGGACGCGCCGTTCTGGAGCGACGCGCAGCGAGCTTTTCTGAAAGAGAGCATCATCGAGGACGCCGATTGGGCCGTGCCGTTCGATCAGCTCAACGAGGCCTTGCGTCGCCCGCGCAAATAAAGCGCCGAGTGGCACCTGATGGTTGATTTCAGCGTTGCTATGCTCAGGAAAACAAAAAGGGGATAGCGCGATGAAAGATCCCTACGCACCAGGCTTCTGGTGCACCGTGACGATCCTGGGCACCCTGACTGCTGGCTACTTCTACGGTATCCGGCACACCCATCAGATGAACCAGGCGGTGCAGTTCCTGTATGCCGCCGCTGCGGTCACCGCGGCGGTGGCGCTCTGCGGCCTGGCGTGGATCGCCTGGCAGCAGCTGCACCTGAACAAGCGTGAAGTGGCTCAGGGCCGAACGCTGGTGGCCATCTGGAACACCAAGGTCGCCCTGCGTCGGGTCGAAACAGTGTTCGACCGCTATTTCTGGGGCAGCTACTGGCATTCGGGGCGTACCTTCGAAGAAGTCATGGGCGAGCTCAAGGGCACGCCACTGGAGCAGTGCCTGGACGCACTCAAGCGCCAGTGCCGCGAGCTGGACCGAGAAGTGCACGATCACCATCACCACTGGCTGGCCAATGCCCGCGACCTGTCGAGCGTGGCCACGGCCATGGCGCGCGAGCGCTACCAGCTCGACCTGTGCGACCCGCAGGGGCGTGACGGCGGCAATACCGCAGTGCTCAATCGTGATCTGGAAGTGCTGGTGTACACCTGGTCGGCGCGTCTGCGCAGTTTCGACCATCAGCTGGACGAACTGGAGCGCGCCTACCACTGAGCCGGCAGCTCATTCGCCGCGGATGTACTGTTGCAGTTGCAGGATCAGGTTGGCCTGTTCGGCAATGGTTTCCTTGACCAGGTCGCCGATCGACAGCAGGCCCAGCAGCTTGCCATGGTCGACCACCGGCAGGTGGCGCAGGTGACGGTTGGTCATCAGGTTCATGCAGTACTCGAGGTTCTGCTTGGGCTCCACGGTGACCACTGGCGAGCTCATGATCTCGCGCACGGGCGTGGCTGCCGACGAGCGCCCCTTGAGCACCAGCTTGCGCGCATAGTCGCGCTCGCTGACGATGCCTACCACCTGGTCGTTCTCGATCACGGGCAGCGCACCGATGTTCTTTTCTGCCAGCAGCTTCAGCGCGTCGAGCACCGACTCGTCAGGCCCGATGGTGTAGACGGTCTGGTGCTGGGATTTGGTCTTGAGAATCTGTTCGACGTTCTTCATGGGGGCCTCGGGGGTGGAAAAAGCGCTGTCCTGGAATAAATAAAGCATCCGGGACCGCGCTCTGCACGGCAATGCAGGAAACGGCATCGAGGCGATTGAAAAACGTCATTGGTCGAAGCGCACGAGGGCCGGTGGACGGCCCTCGCCGGGATTCGCTCAGAGCTTGGGCATCTGCCCGATGCGCGCGACCATCTCGCTGATCACCTGCAGGTCCAGCATGAACTGCTCCACGGTCTTGAACTCGTTGTCGTTGTGGCCGGTGTACTTCACGCCGGGCATCGACAGGCCGAACTGCACGCCGTTGGGCAGGTCGTGCACCGAAGTGGCGCCAGCAGAGGTGCCGAACTCGTGGGGCAGGCCGAGGTTCTCGGTGGCCACATCCAGCAGCGCCTTGACCCATTCGCCTTCGGGGTTGCGGTACATCGGCTCGTCCAGGGTGTACTCGAAGGCCACCGAGGTGTGGCTGATACGCGCCCAATCACCGAGCTTGTCAGCCAATTCGTCCTTGATCGTCTCGATCGGCTTGCCTTTCGGGATGCGCAGGTTCACCGCCAGCTTCAGGGCTTTCTGGTCCAGGCCGACGTAGGTCAGCGAGGCGGTCAGCGGCCCCATGAAATCGTCCTTGAAGCCGACGCCCAGTTTGCTGCCCAGGTAGTCCAGCCCCCAGTTGTCGGCGGCGTAGCGGGCAGCATCGGTGATGTGGTTGTGCTTGAGCGGCACGCGGTCGCCCAGGCCGTTGAGGAAGTCGAGCATGCGTGCCACCGGGTTGACCCCCGACTGTGGCGAGGAGGAGTGCGCGGAGACGCCGGTCACGGTCAGGATCACCTGCTTGCCCGAGACCACGGCGTCGATCTTGAAGTCCTTGCCATTGGCCTTGCGGTACAGCTCGCCGGCCTGCTTCAGGCGTCGGGCCAGGTCGGCCGGATGGTCGCCGATCAGCGTCGCCACCGAGGTGGTGGGGATCTGGTTGGTCGCCAGGCCGCCGGTGAGGTTGATCACCTCGGCGCCCTTGCCTTCACCCGCGCGCTTGCTGAAGCTGGCCATGACGGTGCCATAGCCCTTCTCGGCGATCACCACCGGGTAGCCACCGTCCAGCGCCAGGTTGTAGTCCGGCGTGGCGTTGCGGGCGAAGTAGTAGGGAATGGCATCGCCGGAGGTTTCCTCGGTGGTGTCCACCAGCAGCTTGAACTGACGCGCCAGTGGCAGCTTCTCGTCCTTGGCGACCTTCAGGGCGTAGAGCGCGACGACGATGCCGTTCTTGTCGTCCTCGGTGCCGCGGCCGTACATGCGATCACCCACCAGGGTGACCTTGAACGGGTCGAGGCGCGTGCCGTCTTCGAGTTTCCAGTTGGCCGGATTGACCGGCACCACGTCGGCGTGGGCATGGATGCCGATCACTTCCTTGCCTTCGCCGAGGGTGATCTCGTAGACGCGGTTGTCGATGTTGCGGAACTCAAGGCCGAAGTCTTCTGCCAGCGCCTTGATCTTGTCGGCAATCTTGTGGAACTCGGGGTTCTCGTGTTGTGGCAGGCCCTCGACCTGGAAGGTCGGGATTTCCACCAGCTCGCGCAGCGTCTGGGTGGCAGCCTTGCCGTACTTGATGCGGGTATACAGGCCCAACAGGCGGTTGATCTCGTTCTGCTGCTCGGCGGCGAGCGGTTTGCCGGCGAGGTAGGCCTTCAGGGTTTCGTCGAGCTTGTCGACCTTGGCCAGTTCGCTGTTGGCCAGCTTGTCGATGAATTGCTTGAAGTCGGCCGGTTCGGTGCCGTCGTAGGCCTTAAGGATGGCGGCGGACTGTTGCGGGCTGAGGTTGGCGTGGGCGGGAACGGCGAACAGCGCAAGGCTGGCCAGCATCAGGGAGACGGCAGAAAGCTTGGGCAAGGGCATGGGTAAACGCATTCCTTCGCGAAGGGTTTAAAAGGGATGTCCATTGGTAGGAAACATGCCCACGCTAACACCAATGGGCGGTGTCGGGGGAGGGGCGAGGCGCGACCTGGCGCACAAACGAAAAAGCCCCGGGAGATTTCCCGGGGCTTTCGGAGATGGCGCACTCGGCGGGATTCGAACCCACGACCCCTGCCTTCGGAGGGCAGTACTCTATCCAGCTGAGCTACGAGTGCAACGCGGCGCAATGATACCCATCTGCGTCGATGGCGTCCATCGCCTTGATCTGTGGCTGTTTTTCCCGGGGTTTTGGACCTGTGGTGACCTCTTCGCGGGCAAGTCGCAGCGGCGAACCGCCGCTCCCACAGGCTCTCCACAATCCTGTAGGAGCGGGCTTGCCCGCGAAGAGGTCACCACAGGTCCAAAACCCCGGGAAAAACAGCCACAGATCAAGGCGATGGACGCCATCGACGCAGATGGGTATCATT
>NZ_JBNFMU010000025.1:0-9515 GCF_049942315.1 Pseudomonas wayambapalatensis | reverse complement strand
CCCCCCCCCCCAAGGCCACACCGACCCGCACTTCAGGGCCGACACCCAGGCTCACCAGGTGGCGGGCGAGGCGGTTGGCGCGGGCGTTGAGGGTGGCGTAGTCCAGTTGCTCATCGCCCCAGATCGCCGCCAACGCCTGCGGTGTGCGACGTACCTGGGCTTCGATCAGGCGGTGGATGCACTGGCTGCGGTCGAAGTCCAGGCCGTTGGCGTTCCACTGGCGTTCGATGCGCTCGCGCTCGCTGTCCTCGAGCATCGCCAGCTCGCCGACGCGCTGCTCCGGCGCTGCGACGATCGCCTGCAACAGGTTCAGCCAGTGCTGCGACAGGCGCTCGATGGTCGCTGGCAGGAACAGGTCGGTGGCGTAGGTCCAGATCGCCGACCAGGCCGTACCCGACTCGAAGGTATTGAGGGTCAGGTCGAACTGCGCGGTGTGGCTGTCCCACGCCAGCGCCTCGACCTGCAGGCCCGGCACCTGGGCCATGGACGCCTCGGCGGCGCGCTCGCCCTGGTGGTTGAACATCACCTGGAACAGCGGGCTATGGCTCAGGCTGCGCTCAGGGTGCAGGGCCTCGACCAGTTGCTCGAACGGCAGGTCCTGGTGGGCCTGCGCTTCCAGGGCGCTGTGGCGGACCTGCTCGAGCAGGTGGGTAAAGGCCATGCCTGGCTCGACCTCGGCGCGCAGTACCTGGGTGTTGACGAAGAAGCCGATCAGGCGCTCGGTCTCCAGGCGGTTGCGGTTGGCCACCGGCACGCCGACGCGGATATCACCCTGGTCGCTGTAGCGGTGCAGCAGCACCTGGAAGGTGGCCAGCAGCAGCATGAACGGCGTCACCCGCAGCTCACGCGCCCGCTGTTGCAGGCCCAGGGCCAGGTTGTCCGGCAGCGCCAGCGCAAGCTGCGCGCCACGGAACGACTGTTCGGCCGGGCGTGGGTGATCGGTGGGCAGTTGCAGGAACTGCTCGCCGGCAAGGCGTTCGGTCCAGTAGCCGAGCTGACGCTCGCGCTCGCCGGCCTGCATCCACTGCCGCTGCCAGATCGCATAGTCGGCGTATTGCAGCGGCAGCACCGGCAGCGTGGGCGCTTCGCCCTGGCTGAAGGCCGCATAGCATTGCACCAGCTCCTCGACCAGTACCTGCATCGACCAACCATCGGAGACGCTGTGATGCTGGGTGACGACCAGCACATGGTCGTCCTGCGCCACACGCAGCAGGCGCACACGCAACAGCGGCCCGTGCTCCAGATCGAACACCTGCGCCACCTCGGCCTGCACCCGTGCGGCCAATTCGGCCTCGGCGACCGTTTCGATCGGCAGCGCCAGCGGTGCGGCGGCGTGGATGCGCTGCTGAGCACCCTCGGGCGCCTGGACGAACGTGGTACGCAGCGACTCGTGACGCGCCAGCAGGCTGTCGAAGCTGCGCTGCAAAGCGGCCACATTCAGCGCGCCGCGCAGGCGCAAGGCGCTGGGGATGTTGTAGGCGCTGCTGCTCGGGTCGAGTTGCCAGAGGAACCACTGGCGCTCCTGGGCATAGGACAGCGGCGCCAGCTCGCCACGCACTGTCGGCAGCAGCGCAGGCTGTGCGGTGTCTGCGCTTGGCGTGAGGCTGGCGACGAACGCCTGCAGGGTGGTCTGCTCGAACAAGGTGCGCAATGCCACCTGCAGGCCCAGGCCGTGACGCAGGCGCGACACCACCTGGGTGGCCAGCAGCGAATGCCCGCCCAGGGCAAAGAAATCGTCCTGCAGACCGACCCGCTCGACCTCCAGCACCTGCTGCCAGATTTGCGCCACTTGCTGCTCCAGCGCCGTGCGCGGCGCCTGGTAATCCTCCTGGCGCAGGGTCGGCGCCGGCAGCGCCGCGCGGTCGAGCTTGCCGTTGAGGGTCAGCGGCAGGCTGTCCAGGCACAGGATATGCGCTGGCAGCATGTACTCCGGCAAGTCGGCCTTGAGGCCGCTGCGCAGGCGCTCGACCAGCGCCGACGCCTCGCCGCTGCCCTGCTGCGCCACCACATAGGCCACCAACTGCGTACCGGCACTGCCGTCGCGAGCGAGCACCACCGCCTCGCGCACGCCCGGCAGTTGCAGCAAGCGGGCTTCGATCTCGCCCAGCTCGATACGGAAACCACGAATCTTCACCTGCTGGTCGATACGCCCGACGTATTCGATCACCCCGTCGTTGCGATAGCGCGCCAGGTCACCGGTGCGATACAGGCGCCCGCCATTGCCGAACAGGTCGGGCACGAAGCGCTGGGCGCTGAGGTCACTGCGGCGGTGATAGCCGCGCGCAAGGCCGGCACCGCCGACGTACAGTTCGCCGATGCATCCCGGCGCGACCGGCTCCAACTGGCCGTCGAGCAGGTACCAGGACAGGTCGGCGATCGGCTCGCCGATCGGGCTGCTGGCCTCGCCTTCGAGATCTGCCGGGCTCAGCGGACGATAGGTGACATGCACGGTGGTTTCGGTGATGCCGTACATGTTCACCAGGCGCGGCCCCTGCGCAGCGAAATGCTCGTACCACGGGCGCAGCGCCTGCACGTCCAGGGCCTCGCCACCAAAGATCACCTGGCGCAGGGCACTCAGTTCGGCGGCGTCACGGGTGCAGGCCACCTGCATCAGTTGCTTGAACGCCGAAGGGGTCTGGTTCAGTACCGTGACGCCCTCGCGGTGCAGCAGCGCGTGGAAATCCTCGGTGCTGCGGCTGGTCTCGTGCGGCACGATCACCAGTCGCCCGCCATGCATCAGGGCGCCGAAGATCTCCCACACCGAGAAGTCGAAGGCGTAGGAGTGGAACAGGGTCCAGACATCGTCGGCACCAAAGTCGAACCAACGCTCGGTGGCAGCGAACAGGCGCATGACATTGTCGTGGGGCAGCAGCACGCCCTTGGGCTGGCCGGTGGAACCGGAGGTGTAGATGACATAGGCGAGCTGGCGCGGGTCGCAAGCCAGTTGCGGCGCGCCGGGGTCGGCAAGCGGCTGTGGCGACAGCGGCTCCAGCATCAGCTGGCGCACGCCCTCGGCCCCCTGCACACCTGCCGCCAGGTGCGGCTGCACCAGCAGCAGGGCGATGCCGCTGTCGGCCATCATGTAGGCCAGGCGCTGGGCTGGCGCGCTGGGGTCCATGGGCACATAGGCAGCACCAGCCTTGAGCGTGGCGAGAATGGCCACGATCATTTCCAGGCTGCGCTCGACCACCAGGCCGACCCGTACCTCAGGGCCGACACCCTGCGCCAGCAGGCGGTGAGCCAGGTGGTTGGCCTGGGCTTCGAGCTGGCCGTAGCTGAGCTGGCGATCATCCAGTGTGACCGCGATGGCCTCGGGGCGCAGGCGCGCCTGCTCCTCGATGCGCTGGTGAATGCACTGCTGCACGGGATACTTGGCCGGCCGTGGATTCCACTCGGCGATGATGTCCGCGCGCTCCTGTGCATCGAGCAACGGCACCTGCACCAGGGGCGTATCCGGCGCTGCAACCATCTGCCCGAGCAGTTGCAGCCAGTGCCGCGCCATGCGCTCGACAGTGGCCCGCTCGAACAGGTCGGTGGCGTAGGTGAAGGCTGCCGACAGCTGCTCGCCCGCCTCGGCGGTGTCCAGGGTCAGGTCGAACTGCGCGGTGACCGTGCGTACGTCCAGCCCCTCGATGTGCAAGCCCGGCAGGCGCAGCGCCGAGGCGCCATCGCCACCGAGGTGGTTGTGCATGACCTGGAACAGTGGGTTGACCCCGGCACTGCGTTCCGGCGCCAGGGCTTCGACCAGTTGCTCGAACGGCAGCGCCTGGTGGGCCTGGGCGCCGAGCACCGCCGCACGCACCTGCTGCAGCAGTTCACGGAAGGAATTCTGCGGGTCGATGCTGACATCCAGCACCTGGGTGTTGATGAAGAAGCCGATCAGCGCCTTGGTGTCGGGGTGCTGACGGTTGGCCACCGGCACACCGACGCGGATCTCGCGCTGGCCGCTGTAGCGGTGCAACAGCAACTGGAAGCTGGCCAGCAGGACCATGAACGGCGTCATCCCCTGCGACTGGGCAAGGCTGCGCAGGGCTCGCTGCAACTCGACCGGCAGCGCCACCGCCAGGCGTTCGCCGCGATGGCTGGGCTGCTGCGGGCGCGGGTGATCGATCGGCAACTCCAGCACCGGCTGCTCACCGCCCAGACGCGCGGTCCAGTAGCCCAGCTGGCGCTCGCTCTCCCCTGCCTCCATCCAGGCCTGCTGCCAGATCGCGTAGTCGGCGTACTGGATCGATGCCGTCGCCAGCGCAGGTTCACCGCCACTGCTGAAGGCCGCATAGGCGTGTACCAGTTCCTCGACCAGCACCTGCATCGACCAGCCGTCGGAGACGATATGGTGCTGGGTCATCACCAGTACATGGTCGTCATCGGCCAGACGCAGCAGGTCGACCCGCAGCAGCGGGCCTTGTTGCAGATCGAACAGCGCCTGGGTACGGGCCTCGACGAAGTCGCGCACGGCCTGCTCGGTATCGGCGCTGGCATCGGCCGGCAGGTGCTGCAGCGGCAGCTCGAAGGCCGACGCAGCAGGCTCGATCACCTGGCGCACGCCCTCGGCCGTCTCGACGAAGCGCGTACGCAACGACTCGTGCCGCCCCAGCAACCATTGGAAGCTGCGCGCCAGTGCCGGCACATCCAGCGTGCCTTTCAGGCGCAGGGCACTCGGGATGTGGTAGGCACTGCTGTGCGGCTCCAGTTGCCAGAGGAACCACTGGCGCTGCTGGGCGTACGACAGCGGGATAACATCGAGGCCTTCACGGGCCGCCGGGATCGGCAACTGCCCCAGGGTCAGGCCCTTGCCGGCCAGCTTTTCCAGGAAGGCCCTGCGCTGTGACAGCGGCAACCTGATGAATCGCTGAACCAGCGCGATGTTATCCATTACAGCCATCTCAGTTCGTCTCCAACTCGGTGAGGAAGTCATGCATATCGCTCAGATCCTGCTCGAGATCGGTGGTCCGCAACCCTTCCAGCGCTTGCGCATAGCCCTGCAGGTCGTCGGCCTGGAAGATCAGTTCCAGTGGCACCTGTACCTGCAGTTGCGCCTGTGCGGCCGCCGTGGCTTGTGTCGCCAGCAGCGAATGCCCGCCCAGTTCGAAGAAGTTGTCGTCACGCCCTAAGCGGTCGACCTTCAGCACCGCAGCCCAGATATCGGCGATGGCGCTTTCCAGCTCGCCTTGCGGCGCGCGGTAGTCGCGTTGCATCAGGCTGGCATCCGGGGCCGGCAGGGCCTTGCGGTCCAGCTTGCCGTTGGGTGTCAGGGGCAGTGCGTCGAGGAAGACCAGATAGGTGGGGACCATGTAACCCGGCAGTGTCTCCTTAAGACGAACGTTGAGCTGCTCGCGCAATTTAGCCTCGCCGAGCGCCAGGCCCTGCGCGCTGGCCAGCACGTAGCCCACCAGCTGTGGGCCACCGACGCCGGGACGGGCCAGCACCACGGCTTCACGCACACCGTCCTGAGCCTGCAGGCGCGCCTCGATCTCACCCAGTTCGATGCGGAAGCCGCGGATCTTGACCTGGTGATCGACCCGTCCCAGGTAGTCGACCACACCGTCGGCGCGCTGGCGCACCAGGTCGCCACTGCGGTACAGGCGCGCGCCCGGCACACCGTAAGGGTCAGGCACGAAGCGCTCGGCCGTGAGCGCGGCGCGGTGCAGGTAGCCGCGCGCCACCCCCGTGCCGCCGAGGTACAGCTCGCCCGCGACACCCTGGGGCAGCAACGCCGCCGAGTCGTCGAGCACATAGGCACTGCGGTTGCCGATGCGGCTGCCGATCGGCGCATAGGCCGCCTGGCAACGTTCGGCGCGGTCGGCTTTCCAGATCAGCGGGGTGACCACGGTTTCGGTCGGGCCATAGCCATTGATGATGTGCTCAGGCGCAAGCACGGCCTTGACCAGTTCGAACGAGGCTTCCGGCACCGCGTCGCCACCGAAGCAGTAGATGCGCACCGGCGGCGGGTTGCCGTGCTCGCGCACGTGCTCGGCCAACTGCTGCAGGTACACCGGCGGGAACGCGGCAACGGTGACGCCATGCCGGTGCATGGCCGCACAGGCCTGCTCGGCGGTCCACAGCTGCGGGTCACGAATCAGCAGGCGGCCGCCATGCAACAGGCAGGTCAGCCAGCGTTCATGGGCACCGTCGAAGGCGAACGACATGAAGTGCAGCTCGCAGTCACGCGCGCTCATGGCGTAGCGCTCACCAATCGCCAGGCAGTGCATGGCCAACGGGCCATGGGCCACGGCGACGCCCTTGGGCTGGCCGGTTGAGCCGGAGGTGTAGATCACGTAGGCCAGGCCCTCGGCGTGCACCGGGCGCTGCGGCGCGCTGCTCGGCAGTGCGGCGCTGGCCAACTGGTCGATGCACAAGGTCGCCACGGTTTGCGCAGCGGGCAGGCGCGCCAGCAACTGCGAATGGGTGAGCAACAGCGCCATGCGCGAGTCCTGCATGAGGTAGGCCAGGCGCTCTTCGGGGTACTCCGGGTCGAGCGGCACATAGGCTGCGCCAGCCTTGAGCACCGCCAGCAACGCGACCAGCATCTGCGGGCCACGCTCCAGCGCCACACCCACCAGCGCCTCGGCGCCCAGCCCTGCCTCGATCAACCCGTGTGCCAGGCGGTTGGCCTGCTGGTCGAGCTCGGCATAACTCAGTTGCTGCTCGCCGAACAACACCGCCACCGCCTCCGGCGTGCGCTGCGCCTGGGCCTCGAACAGCTGGTGCACTGCACGTGGCGAATCGAAGCGTGCATCGACGTGGTTCCACTGCTCCACCAGTTGCGCACGCTCCTGCCCGGTGATCAGTTCCAGCGCGCCAATGGCCTGGCCCGGCGCCGCCTCGAGCAGTTGCTCGAGGACCTGGCGCAGGTGCCCGGCGATCTGCACGATGCGCGCATCGTCGAACGCTTCGCGCAGGTAGCTGTAGTGCACCTGCAGGGTCTGCTCCAGGGCGATGGCCAGGGTCAGCGGGTAGTTGGTGCGCTCGTGGCTGTCGATGGCGCCGAAGCCCAGGGCGGGCACCTCGGCCTGGCGCAGGGCCTCGGCCACCGGGTAGTTCTCGAACACCACCAGGGTGTCGAACAGCGCCTCGCCGCCCTGCCCGGCCCAGCGCTGGATATCGTACAGCGCGGTGTGCTCGTGCTCGCGCAGGGCCAGGTTGTGCTGCTGCAGCTCACCGAGCCACTCACCCAGCGCCTGCTCGGCACGCACCTGCGCCACCACCGGCAGGGTGTTGATGAACAGCCCGACCTGGCGTTCGATACCGACGATCTCCGCCGGACGCCCCGAGACGGTGGCGCCGAAGCACAGCGCCTGCTGACCGGTGTAGCGCTGCAGGAGGATCAGCCAGGCGCCCTGCAGCAGGGTGTTGACGGTCACCTTGTGACGGCGCGCCAACTCGCCCAGGCGCTGGGTGAACGCGGCATCGAACTGCTGGTAGTGGTCGCCAAACGGCGCTTGCGCCACGGCTTCGCGGCGCACGAAGGCCTGGGCCAGCCGGGTCGGGGCCTCGAGCACACTCAGTTGCTCGGTCCAGAAACGCTCGCTCAACCCGGCATCCTGGGCCTGCAGCCAGGCCAGGTAATCGCGGTAGCGGCCAACATGGCCGACCTCGCGGCGCGCGGCGTAGCGCTGCAGAACCTCGCCCAGCAGCTGCGAATTGCTCCAGCCGTCGAGCAGGATGTGGTGGTGGGTGTAGATCAGGTGATGACGGTCATCAGCCGTACGCACCAGCACCAGGCGCAGCAGCGGCGCACGGGCCAGGTCGAAGCCCTGGGCCTGTTCCTCGGCCGCCAGGCGGTCGAGGGCGGCGGGCAGGTCCTGGTCGCCGCGCACATCAAGCACGCGGAACGGCACCTCGACCTGCTTGTGCACCAGTTGCAGCGGACGCTCCACATCGCCCTGCCAGAGGAACACGCTGCGCAGGCTGTCGTGGGCGTCCAGCGCCTGCTGCCAGGCCTCGCGGAAACGCGCAGGGTCCAGGCCGTCGATGTCCACCCGCATCTGGTTCACGTAGTCGCTGGCGTCCTGCTGGTACAGGCTGTGGAACAGCATGCCCTGCTGCATCGGCGACAACGGCACGATGTCTTCGATCTGCCGCGCGGCGACCGGCAGCGCATCCAGTTGCGCCTGGGCCAGCGGGTAGAGCGGGAAGTCCGAGGGCGTCACGCCCGCTTGTCCGGGCTGGCAGCAATGCTCGACCAGAGCCTGCAACTGCTCGGCGAAATCGCTGGCCAGGGCCTGCAGGGTGGCGTGGTCGAACATCTGCGTGCTGTAGGTCCAGCTCAGGTCCAGTTCGCCGTCGTACACCTGGCCGTTGATGCCCAGCCAGTTGGCCAGCGGCGCCTGCGCGCTCTGCTCGGCACCGCTGGCCTCGCCGCTCGGGCTGAACAGCGCGCCGTCGTCGGCCTGGAAGCTGCCATCGAACTGGCCCAGGTAGTTGAAGGTCACCCGTGCCACCGGCAAGGCCTGCAACGCTTCACGGGTCGAGGCGTCAGCGAAGCGGCGCAAGGCGCCGAAACCCAGCCCTTTGTTGGGCACCCCACGCAACTGCTCCTTGATCTGCTTGAGCGAGTCGCCCAGCGCTTCGGCCGGGGTCAGGCACACCGGGAACACGCTGGTGAACCAGCCCACGGTGCGGGTCAGGTCGAGGTGCTCGGCGAGCTCTTCGCGGCCATGGCCTTCGAGCTCCACCAGCACGCTGCCCTGCCCGCTCCAGCGGCACAGGGTACGGGCCAGGGCGGTCAGCAGCAGATCGTTGACCTGGGTGCGATAGGCAGCGGGCGCTTCCTGCAGCAGGCGTTGGGTGGTGGTTTTGTCCAGTCGCGTATGGACCATCGCCGCATGGGCGTTGTCCAGCACCGCCGTTGGCGCGGCGCACGGCAACTCGGCGGCGCCCTGCAGGCGTTGCTGCCAGTAGCCCAGCTCAGCGCTGTGCTCGACGGCGTAACGACGCAATTGCTCGGCCCAGTCGCGCTGCGAGCTGGTCTTGCCAGGCAAGGCCAGGGGCTTGCCGCTGCTCAGTTGCTCGAAGGCCAATTGCAGGTCTTCGAACAGGATGCGCCACGACACCCCGTCCACCGCCAGGTGATGGATCACCAGCAACAGGCGCTGGCTGCCGTCCGGCAGATCGGCCAGCACGGCACGCAGCAGCGGGCCGTCGCCCAGCGACAGGCTGCGCTGGGCCGATTCGGCCAGGGCTTCCAGTTCGTCGGCAGTGTTCAGGGTGCGCTGCCACAGCAGCTCGGTCGGTTGCTCGCCAAGCTGGCGATACTGCGCCTGCCAGCCGCTCTCGCCTTCAGTGAAGCTCAGGCGTAGCGCATCGTGGTGCGCGACCAGTGCCTGCAGCGCCTGCTCCAGATAACCCGCGTGCAGCGGCTGGGCCGGCTTGAGCAGCACCGACTGGTTCCAGTGGTGACGCTCGGGGATGTCGGTATCGAAGAACGCCTGCTGGATCGGCAGCAGCGGCATCTCGCCAGTCAACGGGCCCTGCTCGATCAGTTGCGCGCCCTCGCCTTCCTGGGCCACGGT
>NZ_JBNFMU010000024.1:0-9261 GCF_049942315.1 Pseudomonas wayambapalatensis | reverse complement strand
CAACCCGGTTGGCGATGGGCGAAGTGGCCGAGGCCATTCGCGCTGCCACCGCGCGGTTTGTGCTGCGCATGCCAGCGTTGCAGCAATTGTGTTTCAGCGACGGCCGGGTATTCGTGGATGACCAATGCCTGGCCTGGCTCAAGGGATCCCAAGGGCAATCCGATCAGGGTGCAGGCGCTCAGGAGTTTGCAAGCTTGCGTGAAGAGTTGACCGGCCAACTGGAAGTCGGTGGCGTCGAACCGGTTCTGCTCAGGCTGCAAGGGATGCAGGCCGATCTGCGAACGCCTCGGGAGCGCTGCCATACCACGGTGATCGCTGCTGACTTGCTGGCTGCGCGGGGGGTGTCCTGGCTGGCGCAGGACCTGTGCGCGAGCGTTGCCCGGACGATGCAGCACACCACTGCCAGCGCCTGGGAGCCGGAGGTTTTTCAGCGGCTTCAGCAATATGCCGCCCCCCAGTTGCTGGTTGAACGGAGCAAGGAGCAGGAATCTTGATGAAGCAATTATGGAAGCAACTCAAACGCAGGGGCTTGCCGCTGGTGACGCGCATTGGCCTGGCGATGCCGCTGCTGCTCGTGCTGGCTGCTGTGCTGATGCTCGTTGCCATCTGGTGGCTCGGTCCGCAATGGACGTGGCGCGAGCAGCGACCGTTGGCCAGCATTGCCCATCGAGGGCTGGCAAGCCTGGTGCTTGTGCTGATACCCCTGGTGTGCTGGCTCGTGGTGTTGCGCAGGCGTTTTCGCCATCTGCAGGCAGAGCGCAATCAGGCAGCAGCCGTCGAACTGGATCAAACGTTGCCGTTCGTTCAAGCGCAAGAGAAGGCATTGGACCAAGGGCTTTCGCGATTTCTACACAATGCCGGTGGGCGACGAGCGTTGTACCGACTGCCCTGGTATCTGGTAGTGGGCGACCAGCATGCAGGCAAGACCAACTTCCTCGACCGTACCGAACAAAGTTTCTCTCTGACTCGCATCGACAAGGCACGGGCGCGTGGCCGACCAGTGCAAGCACTGACCTATCCGATCGGTTGGTGGATCAGCAACGATGCGGTGATCATCGATCCGCCAGGCGCTTTTATCAGCCAGGGGGCTGGGGTCGCTTCGCCTGCCGAGGAAGCAGACGCAGTGCCAGTACCTCCCACCACTTCGGCCAGATTGTGGCAGCACCTACTGGACTGGCTGCTGCGCAACCGAAGCCAGAGACCCCTCAACGGTGTGCTGCTGGTTGTCGATCTGCCTGCACTGTTGCACGGCACACCTGAGCAACGTGTCGCGCTGGCGCATGTCTTGCGCGCGCGGCTGTACGAGGTGAGCAGCCAACTGGGCTCACGCCTGCCGCTGTATGTGGTACTGAGCAAGTTCGATCTACTGGATGGTTTCGATCAGCTTTACGCCGGGCTTCCCGCTGCGGCGCGGGAAAAGATGCTGGGCTTCACCTTCAAGCTGGATGCAATTGGAACGTTCGACGCCTGGCTGGACGAGTATGGCGATCACTACGATCGGTTGACCAGCCAGTTGTTTGAGCAGGTGCTGGACCGACTCGATACATTGGGCGATGCATCACTGCGGGCGCGTCTCTTCTCATTGCATGCCCAGCTGGTTGGGCTGCGCCCGATACTACTGAGATTCCTGCAAGAAGCACTGGCAAGTGACCGTTTCACCACGCCTGCGCTGGTGCGTGGTGTGTACTGGTCTTCGGTAGTGCAGCAAGGCGACATGCTCAATGCATTCGTTCGCGAGGCTGCCCAGCCCTACAAGACAAAACTTCCGCTGCGCGAGGGTAAGGTCCAAGGCAAGGCTCTGGTCTACTTCATCCAGCATGCCTTCAGGCGCGTCATCTATCAGGAAGCCGGGCTTGCCGGGGACAACATCAGAGTGGCGCGTAGCAAGCGGCAGTTGCTCTGGGTTGGCACGGGTGTGGGCGCACTGGCTTTTCTTGTCGCCATCGCCAGTTGGCAACGCTACTTCGATATCAATGGTGCCAAGGCCGCCAACGTGCTCGCCAAAAGTCGGGAGTACAGTCATCACGAAGTGGACCAGCGACTGGACCCGACCGGGCGCAACCTGCTGGAGCCGCTGGATCAGATCCGCGACGCGGTGTCGGTATTTGGCGACTACCGTGGCGCATGGCCGGGTGTGGCTGATTTAGGTTTGTATCAGGGGCGTGCCATCGGTCCGCGTGTCGATGAGGCTTACCTTAGTTTGCTCTCGAAACGCTTCCTGCCGGCCTTGGCCAGTGGGGTAGTCGATGCCATGGATGCGGCCCCGCCAGGTAGTGAACAGCAGATGGCTGCCCTGCGGATATACCGGATGCTGGAGGATCGCCAGAACCGCCGATCCGAATGGGTCGAGGAGTGGATGGCTCGCCAGTGGCAGCAAAAATTTCCTGGCCAGGGCCAACTGCAACGCGACCTCATGCGGCATCTGAAGTACGCGATGGCGTATGCCGATACCGAACTGCCGCAATACAACCAGCGAATCGCCGAGGTGCAGCAGATTTTACGCAAGGCGCCGCTGCCAGAGCGGGTCTATGCGAGCCTCAAGCAGCAGGCGGGGGAGCAGTTGCCTACAGGCCTGGACCTGCGTCAACAGGTCGGGCCGACCTTCGACGTGGTGTATCAGTCGCCTGTCGGTGTCAGGCATGGTGAAAGTGTGTTGGTAGCACCCATGCTTACGGCCAAGGGCTTCAGAGAATACTTCGAACCGCGTAGCCAGCGGTTCGCCGAAATGGCCATGGTCGACGAGTGGGCACTGGGCGAGCGCGGCCAGCTCGACTACTCGGATGCAGACCGAGAGGCGCTGGGTGAGCGGCTGCGCAATTTGTACAGCGCCGATTTCATCGACAGTTGGCGGCGTGCCTTGAATGCTTTCTCGGTGGCCGACTTCCGCGATCTGGATCATGGGGTTGAGGTGCTTCAGCAGTTCACCGGCCCAGCCGCACCGCTGCATCGGCTATTGGATACGGTGAGGGTCAATACTTCGCTGTCATCTGCTGTGGACGCAGATGCAGTTGCGCAGGCTGAGGCGTTGCGACCGACAACCCGCAAGTCCGAGCAACAACAGGCGTGGGCTATTCAGCGTGCCTTTGCCGGGCTGAGCGCGATGTTGCAGGCAACGGGTGAAAAGCCCAGCTATTACGATGAAACCCTTGCTGCCATTGCCGCTGTTCATGATTACGCCAAGGCAGTGCAGGACAGTCCGGACAGAGGCAAAGCAGCACTCCAGGCAGTACTTCAGCGCTTCTCGATGACAGGGCCCGATCCGATCGGCACCTTGCAACGCGTAGCCACCGGCTTGCCAGAGCCAATCAACCACCAGGTTAGAAAAGTGGCCGATCAAACGGCACAAGTGCTCAACATCGAAGCCCTGCGCGAACTAGAGCGGCGCTGGGATGCCGAGGTGTACAGCTTCTTCCAGCAGCGCCTGGCTGGGCGTTACCCCTTCGTGGTGCGGGCACCCGATGCTTCGCTGGACGACTTTGAAGCCTTCTTCGGGCCGAAGGGACGGCTGAAGCAGTTCAACGATCAGTACCTGCGTGTTTTCCTGAAGGACAATCTCGAAGCCCTGCAGGCTGGCCAGCAAGGGCGGTCGTTGATTCGCAGCGATGTGATCGAACAGTTGGAGCGAGCAGATCGCATCCGCGAAACCTTCTTCGATCAGCGCGGCAACCTGAGCGTACAGTTCAGCATCGAGCCGCTGGGGCTCAGCGCTAACCAGCGTACCAGCCTGCTGGACCTCGATGGCCAGCTGATTTCCTACACCCATGGTCCGCGCCAGATCACCGGTATCGTCTGGCCTAATACTCTGGGGCAGCACGTGCGTAGCAACCTGACCTTGCTCAGGCAGAACGGCAACAGTAGCAGCTTGGAATACCGCGGGCCTTGGTCGATGTTCCGCTTGCTCAGCCGTGGCTCGCTCAATGGACGCACAGCGACCAGCGTGGACTTGAGCTTCCGGACCGGTGACGGCGTGATGCGCTATCGACTCAACGCGGAGAAGGCCTTCAACCCTATAACGCAAGAGCCTTTCAAAGGTTTCCAGTTGCCACGAGGATTGTTGCAGCAGTCGCCCAAGCTGGAGCCAACTAAGCAGGCCCGGCTATAAGCGACGCCAGCTGGAGCGATGCTGCTCGAACGTCTGGGCAACCGCAGCACGCTGACCGTACCACTGATGGCGGTGCTGGTGTGCTGGCGCGTGGCCCACGGTGTGAGTGGTGCGATTCTGTGCCTGTACGTGCTGTTCCACCTGGCCAATCATCTGACCGGGCTGGTCGGGCCCGAGCTGCACGCTCAGGTCATGGACCTTGGCCGTACCCTTTACCGGGCGGGCTTCATTGAACCGCTGCTGGTACTGGCATTCGTCTTCCAGGTGGTCAGCGGCCTGCATCTGGCCTGGCGTTGGAGCGCGCGCGTGCTGCTCGATCCCTGGAACATGCGCCTGGTGCCGCACTACGCCCTGGGTGTGTTCCTGGTACTGCTGCACCTGCTGCTTGGGCTGCGCATGGTGATGCAGGCGCACGGTTTACAGGCTCGGGCAGTGCGTCTGATCTGGCGCAGTGGCGTGATCGCCTGCGCGGCCATTGCGCTGGCGATCATTGCCGGGATGTGCGGGGTGCGGCTGTAGCGCCGGGGGCGGCGTTCAGTTCCCCTGCGAGTCCCGTCCCCTGACATGAGTAAGCTGGTTCGAAGCCTCCGGCAAGCCTGTCACCTTGATCGAGCGCGCGCCGACGGCAAACTTGGCGCCGACCTTGGAGAAGCGTTCGAGCAACTGGAAGTTGATCGCCTGCTGGATGTCCATGTACAGGTTGTAGCCCGGGTCGAGCACGATGTAGACCGCTTCGAACTCCAACGCCTCCTTGCCGAAGCCGCGCAGGTGGGCGCGGTCGAAGCGCACCTGGCCCTGGGCCTTGATCGACTCCTCGACGATCGCCGGGGCCTTTTTCACCGCCTCGGTGGGCGTGTCGTACGACAGGCCGAACTCGAAGACGATGCGCCGTTCCTGCAGGCGCTTGTAGTTCTGGATGGTGCTGCTGATCATACCGGCGTTGGCCATGACGATCTGCTCGCCGCCGAGGCTGCGGATGCGCGTGGTCTTCAGGCCGATGTTCTCCACGGTGCCAGCGAGCGAGCCGATGACGATGAAGTCGCCGACCTCGAACGGTTTGTCGACGGCAATCGACAGCGAGGCGAACAGGTCGCCCAGCACATTCTGCACCGCCAGCGCCACGGCGATGCCGCCAACGCCAAGGCTGGCGACGAAGGCGGTGATGTTCACGCCCAGGTTCGACAGCATCGCCAGCAGCACCACCGACCACAACAGCACCCGCGCGCCCCAGCCCGACAGGGTCGCCAACGCGCTGCCGCGGTAGGCATTGCCGGTGTCGTGGCGGGCGAAGTAGCGGGTCAGGCCGAGGGCGATGGCGCGGTTGGCCCACAGGCCGATCTGCAACGCAGCGACCACGAACCACAGGCTGCCGACCCGGTCCAGCCAGCGTTCCGGCAGGTCCAGCACGCCAAGGCCGACCAGCAGCGAGGCGAGCATCAGCAGGAAGTTGCTGGTGCCTTCGAGTACCTGGGTGATGAGCCTGCTGAGCTGCCCGTCATGGCTGGACCACTGGCGGGCACGGCGCTTGAGGAAACTCAGCGCCCAGCGCGTCACCAGGAAGGTGATCACCGTCACCGTCAGTGCCAGCAGCAGGTTGAGGATGGAGATGCCGAATACCGTGGTGGTGGTCAGCAACTGCAGAAATCGTTCGTCCATCGGGTCCCCCTCCGAGGTGTTGTTGATTGCAGGGTGTGCCGTGGGCACAACCTGTTTAGAAGGGGGAGGTGGGTGAGGGTTTAATTGGATTTGCACAGCGGCACAATTCTGCGCTTTGTCCTGTAGGCCCGCGCAGCTGTCGCGAGGCCTAGGCTCTGTATGAGAAGCCTTGATACTCGGTGATGCTGCGTTGAAAACAGCCTGGTGCGCCAGCCCGGTCGAATGCTCATTTACAACCCGTAAAGTCGAGCGCGACTCCGACCGTTCCTCGGCTGTTTTCGCCTTGCCTGACATTCGTCCCAAGACTTTTCATACAGAGCCTAATGCTTTCGTTCCCACACGCCTCTGCTGGGGATACGGATAACCCCAGTAGGTCCAAATAGCGACTGCGCAAGGCTGCCATGAGGGCTGCTGCTTTCCATGTAATCCGGTTTTTCACAGCCATCATGGCCTGAACGCGACTGACAGTTTTGTCAGTTTTGCTGCTCGTCATTGAGCATTAGAGTGAGGGCATGTTCTGGTTTATCACCGATATGGAATTCGCAAGGAAGGATTATGGAGCGGCATGAGTGGGCGGCGTTGAACCAAGGCACCCCCCAAGTGACGGTGCGCAGCAGTGGCGGGTTCATGGGCCGGGTGTTGCGCCTGCTCCGCCAACCGAACTACCAGCACCGCGATAGCCCTGTTCGTTTGCTACTGTCTCGCTCCGAGTCGAGCCCCGCTGAGCGAACCATACGTCTGTTTGGAAGTCGTCCTCTCAAAGACACTGAAGATCGAATCATTGCTGATGCGTGTACAGTCAGCGCCTTGTGCGGCAAGCCCTTGCTGACGCACACCGTAGACGCCGATGCCGCTTTGACGTTGACCGACGTGGAGGCGCGTCCGCTTTGGAAATACAACGCACAGGGCACTACAAATCGTACGCTGTACGAGGCCGCTGCTGTTGGCGGACGCAAGCTCGCGCTGGTCGAACAACCTAGCGCAAGTGCCGCACGCATCCGCGAAGCATTCGTTTATGCCTCAGTCGATCAAACTCAGCGTCAGCGTAATCTGGTGGGCAGTATCACGACCCGGTGTGACAATGCCGGTGTCCAGCAGACGTATTCGATGGCACTGACAGGTCACGTGCTCGACACACGACAACGGCTGTTACATCGCCAGGCGTCTTTGCCAGACTGGTCAGGAGCTAGCGCAGACGACCTTGAGACCGAGGTTCTGACGGTTACCGCGATTCATGACGCAGTGGGACTTCAATTAGCGCAGACCAATGCGGCGGGTGTAACGACTCTGACTATCTACGACATCGCTGGGGCGGTAAGCCATACGAGTCTGCGCCATGGTGATAGAGCGCTGCGAGTGCTGGCCAGCGTTCGACGTCGTGCCGATGGCACGACGCTGTCTCAAACGATGGGCAATGGCGTTGTCGACACCTACAGTTATGATCCGAGGACGCACTACCTGGATCGGCATACTACCGCGCGCGCCCAAGACCATTCTCTAGGCGCGCAGGTCATCGTCGATCTGCTCTATACCTACGACCCAGTGGGCAATATTGTTCAAATCGATGATCAGAGCTGCGCAGCTACGTGGTTTCGCAACGAACGCATTAGCGGTCTGCGCGAGTACCGTTATGACACGTTGTATAGGTTACTGTCGGCAACAGGACGGGAGCGCCGTGCAGTCAACCGCGGCCCGACGCAAGTCAGTGCTGGGAGTGTGGTATGGCGCAGGTATACGGAGGCTTACAGGTATGACGACGGTGACAACCTGACCCACATTAATCATGACGCCGGTTTCGGTGCGCGTACCCGGCACCTTGTAGTGTCTGCACGTTGCAACCGAGCATTGCCGCAGGATCATTGTCTGACGCCGGATACGGGATTCTTCTCGGGCGGCCTGCAAAAAAAAATGGCCGATGGACGTACGCTGAGCTGGCAGGCCGACAACCAGTTGGCGCAGGTGGACCTGGTTGTTCGGACGAATGCACACGAAACTGACAACGAACGCTATCACTATGCCGATGGCGGAACACGCACACGCAAGGTTCACAGCGTGGCCATTGCGCACGGGAGGCGCTTTACGGTGACCACCTATGCCGGAGGTTGTGAGCGGCGCCAGAGGTTTCATGACAATCAAATTGTTCCGCAGGTTGATATTCACATCTCCGACTTGATGCAGGCGCGCTGGGTCGAGGACCGCCTGACACGAGACAGCTTCCTGCGCTATTCATTCACCGATCATCTGGGTAGTTGCGGGGGAGAAACGGATGCTGAAGGCAACGTCGTCTCACGCGAGGAATATGCACCATACGGCGGAACGGTCGCGCTCGATGAAGCGGCAATCGAAGTTTCTCGCTTGATTCAACGCACTCAGCGCCATGCTGGCAAGGAACTCGATGCTTCAGGACTCTATTACTACGGCTGGCGTTATTATCAGGCGCTGTTTGGTCGTTGGTTGAGTGCCGATCCAGGCGGGTTGAGTGACGGTCTCAATCTGTTTTGTATGTCAGGTAACTCACCGGTCAGGTATTTCGACAAGTATGGTCGAAATAAGATCGACTCGGTTGAACTTTCTAAACCTTTTGAATATTTCGCTCAGGAGCGTTCAGGCTACCCGGCATCAGAAACGATGCTTGAGAAAGTGCGCAGTCAGGTTCAGCAGGGGGCGGAGAGGACTCGCGAGCTCAGGCACAGGGTTTTTTCTGATGGATATACAGTAAGGTCTGTGTACCTGGACACAAAAGATAAGGATTTTGAATTTACCAATAAGTACAAGCCTCATATGTGGATGATGGTGCGTAACTACCGTGCGCCTGGCTCGAAGAGCTTCGCCTCTGATGTGGTTCTTAAACAATATTCGCTGGTTGCGTCTAAAAATGGGTTCTTTGGACAATTGCCTGAGGTGATACTTCGTTACAATGTTTTAAATAAAGAAGCGCGTGAAGCCATGACCTTGAGAGACGAAGAAAAATGCCTGTCTGTGTCCGAGCAACGGACGTTGCTTACCCGACGTTTTCTGGAAAGCCCAGGGAATGGGAAATCCACGCAGCGCATACTGGAGGCGTTCGGGATGGAGGCCACAGGCGTCGAGAGAGTGGATAAATCCGATCAAAGCCCGGGCTCGCGGGAGACCGTTATGATCGCTGTTTACGTAAAACCCAAGGGTCTTCAGGTTCAGCCCACGCTCGGACATGATGTTACCGCTCTAGCGCATCGAGCGATGGAGCAGACGCCGCTTCGGCACAGTCAGAATATAAGCGGGTCTGGCATGAAGGCCTCGGGTGTACGCTTTTCGCAGAAACATCTGCGTCGTCATTCGATCTAGGCTCTGTATGAAACGTCTTGAGACGAATGTCAGGCAGGCGAAAACAGCCGAGGAACGGTCGGAGTCGCGCTCGACTTTACGGGTTGTAAATGAGCATTCCGACCGGGCTGGCGCACCAGGCTGTTTTCAACGCAGCATCACCGAGTATCAAGGTTTTTCATACAGAGCCTAGTAGATCG
>NZ_JBNFMU010000023.1:0-8603 GCF_049942315.1 Pseudomonas wayambapalatensis | reverse complement strand
CCAAATATCGACAGCGCAACATCATCGAACGCATGTTCGGCTGGCTAAAAGAGAACCGCCGAATCGTCACGCGCTTCGAAAAGCTCGCAAAAAGTTATGCCGCAATGGTCCCGCTGGCTTGCGTCATGCGGTGTATGCGACGGCTTTTTTCAGACAGAGCCTAGTTCAGGCGCCGCCAAACGCGACGTAAGAAGGGTAAACGGAGGCCTTGCGAACGGAGATGGCGGGCAGGAACCCGTCAAGCGCTGAGGCTCCGGACGCAGCCTACAGTGCGATCCTCCCGGGAGCGGAACGGATGCAGGAGCATTACTCCAACCCTGCTGCTGGATGGCAACATCCAGACTCGGCAAGCATCATGCTTGCGCTACGCCGCACGCTATTCAAACCCTGCCAGCTCCCATTGCCTGTTATTTCTACCAGTAGACTTTCCTTGCTGACAGCACCTATGCTGCCGATGTCAATTTTGCACAGGATATAGAGTCCGTACTTGAATGCCGGAAATCGCTATCAGGTCTACCACAAGACAACTAATGGAGTGTTTACGGTCATGGAAGTTCATGAAAAAAAGCAGGTCGACGCAGATGTGATTAACGATGATTCTAACGGCAGAACAGTCATTGATGAACTGCTCAAGAATTATCAGGAGTTCATTGGACGCAAATACCCAAACGACAGCAGCAGTGATGCGCCTCGCCCATTGATCTACGAATCGCTACTCCTGAACTCCAATGAAGACTCGGGTATCAGCGACGAGCTGGTTGCTGAGTACGGCGACGGGTTGTTGGTCATCGTCCCGAACTATAAGTCGATGAAAGCTCACGACACTGTAAAATTGATGTGGAACGGTAAGGAAGTTGCCAGCCATAAAGTTCGGCCAGGCGAGGAAAACGCTTTTCTGACGTTGCAGGTAGACCCTTCAGATGTACCACTTCCAGGTACGGGCTCACTGTATTATCTTGTGCTGCGCGCGAACAGCACCTTTGTTGAGTCACCTGCGGTGAAGACACTGTATCGAGTGGGTCAACCCGGGGTTGAGGGTGAACAGGGGATTGGTGAGAAACTTACTGCCCCCCGAGTTGTACCGCGCACGATTGAACCGGGAAGCAGCCATGCCAGGGTCACCATCCCCGCTTATCTCACTATGTCGGCAGAAGACGTCATCCATCTCTATGTCGGTCATGTCCTGATCACACGCAAAGTCACCGAGGCCGAGTGCGGTCAGGAAGTGTCGATTGATGTAAGCGAGGCCACATTCAAACTTGCAGGCGATGGAGTTGCCGTACCGGTAAGTTACTATGTGGTTGACGAGGTCGGCAATGAGTCGGAGGGGTCACATGCGACACTGGTGGCGGTCAAGCTTCAGGCCTCGGAGCTGCAGGCACCGTTGCTGCGCGACAAGGACCGGGCGCTGATCGAGGGGGATGCGTCCCCTGAAATTTTTGAAGGTACGCACCTGACAGTGCATTTACCAGGCCCCTTCAGATCAGGTGACAGCGTAGTGCTGAGCTGGGAGGGGTGCACCGAGGACGGTCTCGAGATCCCTTTCACCGCTGGGCCGAAGCCGGTGACGGACACGGCAACGCCGCCAACGTTCGACATACCGAATGAGGCCCTGACGCCGCTGGGTGGTGGCAGCGCCCGGGTGACATATCGCGTGGTGCGCGCTGGCCAGCAGATAGCCTCACCCTCGACATTCATCAGCTTCAAGGGGATGTCGGTTGCACATCCTCCACTTCTGGCAGAGGCCGAGGATGATTGGATCGATAGCGATCTGCAGGCCATCCATGTCGTGATTCCAACGGATGCCCTGCTACAGGCAGAAGACGAAATAATTGTTGAATGGCGTGGCACCGCAGCCGATGGGACAGTGTCACTCAAGACCAGCAAACGATACCGGGTTTCAGCCAAACAAGTTGGTAAACAACTGACAATCAAATTGGCGGGCAAAGACTACCTCATGCCGTTTGACGGCGGTTTCGTCGACGTGTTCTACCAAGTGAACCGTAACGGCAGGTTGGGCTACTCTCCACGATCGACCTATCAGCTGGGCTACCTCTCAGAATCGTTACCGGCACCGGTGACCGAGCCGACGCTGACGGACGGCATCCTCGATCCCGAGTGTAGCGACTACAAATACAACATGGAAATCATCATCCCATCAGGCGCCGAGCAACCCGCACCTTGTACGATTGAGTTGTACTGGTCTCGCTCGGACGGCTCATTTTATGAAGATGAACAGGTACTGGAACCGGGCGACGAAGCCTGCCCCTTCCAAATACCCGCCGAGGAGCTGGAGCTCAGCGACGAGAAACCCGTAGATGTAACGGTCTACTACATTGTGCGCTGGAAAGGTAAGCCAAGCCGGGCCTCCCAAGATTTCAACTTCAGAATTGCAACGGCTGAAATGGTGAAGAAGTCGCGATACGAGGTGACGGTACCTGCGGCGAAAAGCGGAAAACTGGCCTTGGGAGATCTGTCCGATGGATATCTTTCAATCGAGGTCCAGCCATACACCAATATGACTGCAGGCGACAAGATCATCATCAAGTACGCAGGACTTGCAAGTGACCCGCACATTGTAACTGGCACTGGCACACAAATCATCAAGCTGCCTCTTTGGAAACTACTTTCTGTCGAGGGAAAAACAGTACTGATTCTCGCCGAAATAACACCCCAAGGCGCTACCGAGCCACTGCACTCAAAACCCTTGCTACTGGAATTGATCGACGCTATTCAGGTTGAAACGTACGAGTCTTCAAATACTGGCCTCTCCAGGCACTACAACCAAAATCTTTCGGCCCTCAGACTTCAATGCTCGGATCAGGATTTCCTTGTCAGATTTACGCATAGCCCTCATAGGGCAGGCCCGCGTATGATTAGTGCCGGGAGGGCGTTCGAGAACAGCCCTGTAAAATATTCAAGCACCTATCGACTTACCCTATTCAAGCCTGCACGCAAAGTATTCTTTGGCGCCTCGGGCAATGGTACGATCAAGGCATTCAATGGCGGTAAGGCTTTAACCTCAATCAACGTCAGCCCAATTAACAACCACAAAACACTTTCATTTTCACCCACTGACAAATATTACTCGCTTGAGGCCGGGCCGGGTGAGCAAATAACGATGCTGGAGGTGTCCAGCACACCAACAACACATGTAATCTGGTTGGCGCTAGGAGCGCTATACATCGTGTACTGAGAACGAAACTCATGGGGTCAGGGTTGTGCACTCTGACCTCATGTCATCCGCCCCAGCCGACAACTCAGGCACCCTCAAACCGCCTTTGCAGCAACCACCGGTATCTTTTACTGAAAGGCAAATCTCAAGCAAACTGGCCCTAGGGTCTGTATGAAAAGCCTTGAGACGAAGGTCAGGCAAGGCGAAAACAGCCTGACCTGCGTCTCAAGACTTTTCGTGCAGAACCTAGTGCATTTTACTCTGGCGTAGACCGACCTCTGGATCGTCTCACACAGGGTTCAGTGCTCCAGACACCGCTGCAACGCCTCGACAAACACCCCCTCGGCCCGACTCAAGCGTTGCTCGCGGTTCCACAGCAGGTGGATATCCACATCGGCAATGCCTTCATGCGGCGCCAGCTTCCAGAGCAGCCCGGCCTGCACATCCGCTGCCACCACATGCTCGGGCAGGCAGCCTATACCGAACCCTGCGATCACCAGCCGACGCACCTCTTCAAGGCTCGGGGAGGACGCGACGATCCTGCCGGAGAATCCTTGCTGGTCGCGGAAGATGGTCAATGGCGAGAGCATGCCGCCAATCTGGTCGCTGGTGAAACTGACGAAATTCTCTCGTTGCAGGTCGCCTTCCTGGGCGCCGAACAGTGCGTGGTGCTTGCCGCAGAAGAAGGCATAGCGCTGGCGCAGGAACAGGCGCTGCTCCAGGCGCGGTTGCGCACGGCGGTTGAGGCTCAGGCCTGCGGTGGCGGTCTTTTCCTGCAGGGCCGCGACGATGTCGGAACTGCGCATCACGTCGATTTCCAACTCCACCCGAGAATGCTGGCGATGAAAGTCGGCGAGAAAGTCGTCGAAGCGCTCGCTGACGATACGGCTGATCATCAGCAGGCGCACCTTGCCCACCACTTCGTCAGCAGGTTGCTCCAGCAGCCCACCGATCTGCGACATCTGCCCATACACCTCGCCGGCGAGCTGGAACAGTTGCTCGCCCGTTTCGGTGAGCACGAAGCGTGGGCCGCGGCGGGCGATTAGCTGACGGCCGAGTTGTTCTTCCAGGCGTTTGAGCGCCTGGCTCACGGCCGGTTGCGTAAGGTGCAGGCGAGCGGCGGCGCGGCTGATGGAGAGTTCCTGGCCGATCACCCGAAAGGTGCGCAGCAGGTTCCAGTCGAGGCGGTCGTTGAGCAGGCGGTCGGACATGATGGGCTCGAATGATAAGCACGGCTAATAGTTCGAATAATAAATAGAAAATTGACTAATCATAGCCCCGGGTCGATAAATCAAGGGCATGCAGAGGGCCAGTGGGAGCGGGCTTGCCCGCGAAAAGGCCACCCCTGCAGCAAGACCAAGCGCCAGAGAGCGCCACCGTGACCCTCAACTCCTGCCAGAACAACAAGCAAAGGAGCCAGCCCCATGAAGCCTTCCGCTTCGCCTCAGCCGCGCCGGGCCGCGGCCGCCGCGTTCATCGGCACCATGATCGAATGGTACGACTTCTACATCTACGCCACCGCCGCCGCCCTGGTGTTCGGTGCCTTGTTCTTTCCTTCCGACAACAGTCTGTTCAGCACCATGGCGGCCTTCGGCACCTTCGCCGTCGGCTTTTTCGCCCGGCCATTGGGCGGCATCGTGTTCGGTCATGTGGGTGACCGCATCGGGCGCAAGAAATCCCTGGTCATCACCCTGCTGATGATGGGGGTGGTCACCATCGGGATCGGCCTGCTGCCGACCTACGCACAGATCGGCGCCACCGCACCGGTGCTGTTGATCCTGCTGCGTATCGTCCAGGGCATCGCCGTGGGTGGCGAGTGGGGTGGGGCGGTGTTGATGGCGGGCGAGCATGCGCCCAAGGGCCGGCGTACCTTCTTCGCATCGTTCGCCCAACTGGGCAGCCCGGCGGGGCTGATCCTCTCGCTGCTGGCCTTTGGCGCCGTCACCCGCCTGCCGGAAGAAGACCTGATGAGCTGGGGCTGGCGCCTGCCGTTCCTGGCCAGTGCGCTGTTGCTGCTGGTCGGCCTGGCGATTCGCCTGGGGGTCAACGAGTCGCCGGAGTTCATCGCCAGCCGCGAACAGGCGCTCAAGGCCCAGCGCAAGGAGCAGGCGCCGGTGCTGGAGGTGCTGCGTACCGCCTGGCGTCCGCTGTTGCTGTGCATCGGTGCCAATACGCTGGGCATCGCCGGCGTCTACTTCACCAACACCTTCATGATCAGCTACACCACCCAGCAGCTGCACCTGGAGCGCTCGCTGATCCTCGAATGCCTGTTCTTCGTGGCGATCATCCAGTTCTGTGTGCAGCCCATCGCGGCCTGGCTGTCGGAGAAGCTCGGCGCCACCCGCTTCCTTGCCCTGATGGCGCTGTTGGCGATGGCCTCGCCTTACCCGATGTTCGTGCTGGTCAGCTCCGGGCAGGGGCCGCTGATCGTGCTCGGTATCGCCCTGGCGGCTGCGTGCATGGCGTCGTTCTACGCGGTGATTGCTGGCTTCGTCAGCGGCATGTTCCAGACGCGCGTGCGCTACACCGCGATTTCCCTGGCCTACCAGGTGTGCGGCGCCATCGCCGGTGGCCTGACGCCGTTGATCGGCACCTGGCTTGCCCATCAGTTCAGCGGCCACTGGTGGCCGATGGCGCTGTTCTACACCTTGATCGCCAGCATCTCGCTGGTCTGTGTACTGGCCCTGGCGCGCCAGTATGCCCACAGCCAGCGCCTCGAGCTGGCCTGAAATCCCGATTCGACTGGAGTACCCATGATGTTGAAAAGCAATGGCGAACGCCTGTGGGCGAGCCTGATGGCCATGGCCGAGGTGGGCGCTACCGCCCGTGGCGGCAGTTGCCGCCTGGCCTTGAGCGAGGACGACAAGGCCGGCCGCGAGCTGTTCGTCGGTTGGTGCCGCGAGGCTGGCCTGAGCCTGTCGGTGGATGCCATCGGTAACCTGTTCGCCCGACGCCCCGGCCTCGAGCCACAGGCTGCGCCCGTGATGATGGGCAGCCACCTGGACACCCAGCCTGAAGGTGGACGCTTCGACGGCGTGTATGGAGTGCTGGCCGGCCTGGAAGTGGTGCGCTGCTTGAACGACCTCGGCATCCACACCCGCAAGCCGCTGGAAATCGCCGTGTGGACCAATGAAGAGGGCGCACGCTTCACCCCAGCGATGTTCGGCTCGGCGGTGTTCACTGGCGTGCTCGATCTGCAGCAGGCCCTGGCGATCCACGATGCCGATGGTATCAGCGTCGCCGAGGCGCTGGCCTCCACTGGCTATGCCGGTGAGCGGCCATTGGGCGGGCCGGTGGACGCCTATTTCGAGGCGCACATCGAGCAGGGGCCGATCCTGGAAGACAACGCCAAGAGCATTGGCGTGGTGACGGGCGGTCAGGCGATTCGCTGGCTCGACGTCACGGTCCAGGGCATGGCCGCCCACGCTGGCACCACGCCGATGGCGCTGCGCAAGGATGCGTTGTATGGCGCCGCGCGGATGATCCAGGCGGTGGAGCAACTGGCGGCCGACTTCGCCCCCGAAGGCCTGACCACGGTGGGCGAGCTGTCCATCGGCAAAGCGTCGCGCAATACCATCCCGGGCGTGGTGCGTTTTACCGTCGACCTGCGCCATCACCGCGACGAAGCCATCGAGGCCATGGAACGTCAACTGGGTGAGTTGCTGCAGGTTGTCGCCGCCCAGCGCGGCTTGCGTGTGAGCGTCGCGCGGCATTGGGTCAGCCCGGCCACCCCGTTCGATGCCGAGTGCGTGGCGGCGGTGCAGCACGCGGTCGATGCCCTCGGCCATACCCAGCAGCGGATCGTCAGTGGCGCCGGGCACGATGCGATTCTGCTGGCGCGCTACTGCCCGACAGCCATGATCTTCATCCCTTGCGTGGGCGGCCTGAGCCACAACGAAGCCGAAGACGTGCTGCCCGACGACGCCCGTAACGGCGCCGATGTATTGCTCAACGCCGTGCTGGCCCGTGCCGGCCGTGTCGAACCAGGAGAGGCCTGATGCGCTGCTATTTTCACCCCGAACAACTGCTGCACCATCCGCGCAGCTACTACTCCCGTGGTGCCATGCGCACCCCTCAGGAAGTCCCTGAGCGCGCTCAGCGCCTACTGCAAGCGGCCCGCGACCTGGACATGGACATCCGCCAACCGCAGGATGCCGGCCTCGCGCCGCTCGCCGCGGTGCACGGCGAGCCCTACCTGGCCTTCCTCCAAGAGGCGCACGCGCGCTGGAAAGAAGTGCCCGAGGATTGGGGCGACGAAGTGATGTCGAACATCTTCGTGCGCGAGCCCAACGCCTTGCGCGGCATCCTGGCCCAGGCGGCACGCTACCTGGCCGATGGCAGTTGCCCGGTGGGCGAGCAGACCTGGCGCTCGGCCTACTGGTCGGCGCAGAGTGCGGTCGCCGGGGCCCGGGCGATTCTCGACGGCGAGCGTGCAGCCTACGCCCTGTGCCGTCCGCCGGGGCACCATGCGCGCTTCGATGCCGCAGGCGGTTTCTGCTACCTCAACAATGCGGCCGTCGCTGCTCAAGTATTGCGCGAGCGCTACCACAAGGTCGCCGTGCTGGACACCGACATGCACCACGGCCAGGGCATCCAGGAGATCTTCTACACGCGCAGCGATGTGCTGTATGTCTCGGTGCACGGTGATCCCACCAACTTCTACCCGGGCGTGGCCGGCTTTGCCGATGAGCGTGGCGCAGGCGAGGGCGAGGGTTACAACCTGAACTTGCCGATGGCCCATGGCGCGAGCGAGGGGGACTTCCTGGCGCAACTGGACATTGCCCTGGATGCGCTGAAGGATTTCGATGCCGAGGTGCTGGTGCTGTCGCTCGGTTTCGATATCTACGAACTCGATCCGCAGAGCAAGGTGGCGGTCACGACCCAGGGCTTCGCCACGCTTGGCGAGCGGATTCGCGAGCTGGGGCTGCCATGCCTGATCGTGCAGGAGGGCGGCTATCACCTGCAGAGCCTGGAGGCGAATGCTCAGGCGTTCTTCGCTCAAATGGATGATTGGCGCTGAATTTAGTATTCAAATGGATTGTTTTGTGGCGTGGAGTCGCGTTTTTACTCACTAAAACCGGGCAAGCTGCCGTGCAGCTCGCCCGATTCGCCTGTGCCGCTCAGGCCGAGCGTCGTTGAGTCTCGGCCAGGATCGGGGCACTCTGCTCGGCCGATTCGAGAATCAGGTCTGCCCCTTTTTCTGCCACCATCATCACTGCTGCGTTGGTATTGCCTGAGGTCACATTGGGGAATACCGAGGCATCGACGATGCGCAGCCCGTCCAGCCCATGCACCGCCAACCGCGCGTCCACCACGCTGGTCGACGGGTCGTTGCCCATCGCGCAACTGCCGCACAGGTGATAGATCGACCCGCAGTTCTCGCGAAAGTACTGCAGCATGCTCGCGTCATCGTCCACTGCCGGGCCCG
>NZ_JBNFMU010000022.1:0-7686 GCF_049942315.1 Pseudomonas wayambapalatensis | reverse complement strand
AGACGTCATCGCCCTGAGCTGGAGCTTTGTACTCAACCTGGGTCTGGCCCGCAGCGATGGTGACCTTGTCGCCATTGCTCAGGGTGACAGTCAGCGGACGATCCAGCGGCTGGTTCACTTTGACGGTGAACGACGGCTGCTGATCTTCGGTGACATTGCCATTGCTGACGATGGTGACCGAAACCTTGTCGCCTTCGTTGCCAGTGCCGGGAGTGCCAGTGCCTGGCTCATCGGTGACGTCAGTTTTCACTTCGCCCTGACCCAAGGTCAGTTTTTCGAAGTTATCCGCACCAGTGACACCTTCCAGCTTGTTCACGATCGCTGGCTGGCCGCCAACATAGACGTCGTCCGGAGCAGCGATAGTGACCGTGCCGGTAGCACTGCCCGCCGGGATGGTGACTTTGGTGCCATCCGAAAGGGTGAAGGTCAGGCCGCCATGGCCAGTGACATCCAGACCCTGACCATTGGTCAGGGTGACGGTGTAGGTGATCTGGCCGCCTTCGGACACGGTGGTCTTGTCGGCAGTCAGGGTCGCGACGACTTCGCTCTCGGTGTCGCTGATCTGGACGGTGGCAGTACCACCAAGCTTCAGATCCTCGAACGTCTTGCCCGGTACGCTGGCGTCGGTCACGCCCAGGGTCACGGAGCCCGCGTCCTTGAATACGTCGTCACCCTGCGCCGGCAGGCTGTAGGTGGCCTGGGTCTGGCCTGCGGTGATGGTAACTTTGTCGCCATTGCTCAGGGTCACGGTCAGGTCGTGGTCGAGCTTCTGGCTTACGGAGACAGTGAAGGTCGGCTGCTGGGCTTCAGTCACGTTACCGTTGCTGGCAATGCTGACAGTCACGGTATCGATGCTGTCGCTGACCACGGTCTGTGCCGGGGTCGGGTTGGGCACCAGGTTCTCGAAGTTGCCGCCGGTGGCGCCGGTAATGGTGGTGCTGACCGTGCTGCCATTGACGAAGACGTCGTTGGCTGGGGTCTGGAAGTCGACCGAGCCACTGGTCTTGCCGGCTTCGACGGTGACGGTCTGGCCATTGGACAGGGTGACGGTGACCGGCGTCTGTGCCGGGTTGGTCAAGGTTACGGTGTAGGTGATCACGCCGCCTTCGGTGACGCTTGGCGAAGCGGTCAGGGTGGCGGTGGTGGTGTCGACCGAGTCGTTGATCACGGTCTGTGCCGGAGTCGGGTTCGGCACCAGGTTCTCGAAGTTGCCGCCGGTGGCGCCGGTGATGGTGGTGCTGACCGTGCTGCCATTGTTGTAGACGTCGTTGGGCGGGGTCTGGAAATCGACCGAGCCGCTGGACTTGCCAGCCTCGACGGTGATCGTCTGGCCGTTGGACAGGGTGACGGTGACCGGCGTCTGCGCCGGGTTGGTCAGGGTCACGGTGTAGGTGATCACGCCGCCTTCGGTGACGCTTGGCGAAGCGGTCAGGGTGGCGGTGGTGGTATCGATCGTGTCGGTGATCTGGGTCACCGCAGGCGTCGGGTTCGGCGTAACGATCAGGCCATTGCCACCGGTGGTACCGGTGATGGTGGTGGAAATCTGGCCACCATCGATGTACGGCGTGTCATTGGCAGGAATGTTGACGTTGACCGAGCCGCTGGTCTGGCCAGCCGGAATCACGATCACCGCGCCGTTGGACAGGGTGACGGTCAGGTTGCTCTGCGGCGCCTGGCCAACCGTGGCGGTATAGACGATGACGCCGCCCGCTTCGCTGATCGAAGGGGTGGCGCTCAGGCTCAGGCCGGTTGGAATGGGATTGTTGTTGGTGGTGGTGTCGTTGTTGCTATCCAGCCCACCGACTTCTTCGTTTGCCAGGCCTGCGGCGAAGCCCAGGGGGCCGGTGGGGAAGCCGATGCTCGGGTCGACAACGCCTGCGGTTTCTTCCAGCAGCACGAAGCTGTGGCCACCACCGACCGAACCACCACCTGCGGCAGCAGGGCCGGCAGCGGGCGCTTCCAGCTCGGTGGTCGGGTCGACGCCGGAGGCGATGGCCTGTTGCAGCTCTTCGATCGAGGGTGCGGCCTGCGCAGTGGCCTGGGCCAGGTCGGTGCTGCTGTCGGGCGCATCGGCGCTCCATTGAGAGTCGCGGCCCAGATCGAGCATGCGACCGTCGGCCAATTCCAGGGTCACGGCGCCGCCCGGGCCGGTAAGGACTTCCTCGCCTGCGAACAGGCGGTCGCCTTCGATCAGCACGCGCTTGATGCCTTCCGGGGATACTGCGATGACTTGGCCAACAATGCTTTTGACGATGGCAACGACAGTGCTCATGGAACTCTCCGGGATGTGTCTCAATTGGCTTCCGGCCGGCGTGCGAACCTGCTTCCGCTGGAATGTTACAAAAATGATTTGACGCTTTTATGCGTCAATTTTCTGTCAATAATTTTCGGCTATTAAGTTTATGCCAAAGTATTGACCTTCGTCTCGCCATCCTAAACAATCGGCAAACTAATGTCACATTGATATTTGGGTAAAAGCCTCTTCCTTTCGTATTAATTACGTACAGTCTCGCAAGCTCGCCAATCGTTCAGTTTCGGCCGCTATTTTCACGGGCCAGACCCGCTTCGGCCGTGATTTGGGACAACAGCGCCACTTGGGAATCAGTAAAAATGCGTGCGTCACTTTTCACCGTTCTTCCTCTCGCCCTTGCAGCCTCCATTGCCCAAGCACAAACCCTGCCGCAAGCCATGCAACAGGCCTTGGACGTGCACCCGGAAATCCAGGCCGGGGTCAACGCCCGCACAGCCGCGGACTATCAACTGCGGGCCGCCCAGGGTGGTTACCTGCCGCGCGTCGACATGACCGCCGGCTACGGCCGCGAGGGCAGCGATTCGCCGAGTACGTCGCATCGCTGGGAGACCTTGAACCGCGGCGAGTCAAGTATCCGTCTTCGACAAATGGTTTTTGACGGTTTCGCCACCTCCAGCGAAGTCGGTCGTCAACAAGCCACCGTCAATGCCCGCGCCTACTCCCTGATGGGCACCTCCGAACGCACGGCGCTGACCGTCGCCCAGGTCTACCTCGATGTGCTTTCGCGCCGTGAGATGGTGCGCCTGGCCGAAGACAACCTGCGCAACCACGAACGCATCCTCGACCAGATCAAGCTGCGCACCAGCCGTGGCGTAGGCCGCCTGGCCGACCTCGACCAGGCTGAAGCGCGCCTGGCGCAGGCGCGCAACAACCTGATCACCGAACAGACCAACCTGGCCGATGCCAACACCAACTACCTGAGCGTGGTCGGGCAGATGCCTGACGAACTGAGCGCGCCCGCGCCGTTCATCGACCTGCTGCCGGCCACCCTGGACGAGGCGCGCCACCAGATGGTCGAGAGCAGCCCGATCCTGCGTTCGGCAGAATCCGACATCGCTGCGGCCGAAAAACAATACGAAGCGGCCAAGTCTAGTTTCTATCCACGTTTTGACGCGGAGCTCGGACGGACGGCAGACAACAATCTCGACGGCTCTGTCGGCCACAACAATGAATGGCAGGCCATGCTGCGCATGAACTTCAACCTGTACGCCGGTGGTAGCAACAAGGCCGACCTGGAATCGAAGTCGTATCTGGCCAACCAGGCGCTGGATATCCGCAACAACGCCTTGCGTCAGCTCAATGAGGAGTTAGGCTTGGCATGGAATGCTCTGGACAACGCCAACGCCCAGTTGCCGATCGCCCAGCAGTATGTCGATCACAGCACCCGGGTGCGCAGCGCCTACCAGCAGCAGTTCGGTCTGGGCGAGCGAACCCTGCTTGACCTGCTCGACAGCGAGAATGAAACCTTCACTGCGCAACGTCGTCTGGTTGAAGTGAAGAACACTCAGTTGTTTACTCAGTACCGAATCAAGGCGACCATTGGTCAACTGCTGAAGAGCCAGGGTGTCGTAGCCCCCATGGCGACCGTCGTACAGAACGATCTGAAGCCAAAGGTGAACCTGCCAGGCATGAACTGAAGGCGCACCTGTCCTATCCAACCGCAAGGATGAAGAGAGCGCCGCGTGGAATCTGAAGTCAGTCGAGTACAACTCAACCATGATCCACGCAGTCAGCATGACGATCCGCTACTGGACAGCCTGCTGACCCTGTGTGTCCTGCACCAGAAGCCCGCCAGCCGGGCCATGCTGACCACGGGCCTGCCGCTGCCGGCGCAGCGCCTGAGCGTCGAGCTGCTGCCGCGCGCCGCCGCGCGCGCGGGCTTGCAGGGGCGTTTGCTGCAGCGCAAGCTCGAGCAGATCCCCAGCATGGCCATGCCGGCCATGCTGCTATTGAAGGAAGGCCGCAGCGCCGTCCTGGTCGGTTGGGAAAATGAAGACACCGCGCGCCTGCTGCTCAGCGAGAGCGACGGTGGGGAAGTGCTGGTCACCCGCGAGGCGCTGCTCAGCGACTACAGCGGCAAAGTGTTCTTCGCTCAGCCGCAGCACAAGTTCGACGTCAACCACGGCAACTTGATCCCGCGCGCCCGCTCCTGGTTCCGCGACACCCTGATGCGCAGCAAATGGCTGTACATCGACGCCATCGCCGCCAGCCTGGTGATCAACCTGATTGCCCTGGCGGCGCCGCTGTTCGTGATGAACGTCTACGACCGCGTGGTTCCCAACCAGGCCACCTCGACCCTGTGGGTGCTGGCAGTGGGTATCGCCGGTGCCTATGTCTTCGACCTCATCCTCAAGGGGTTGCGCAGCCTCTGTCTGGACCTCGCCGGCAAGAAGACCGACCTGATCATTTCCGCAACGCTGTTCGAGCGGATCGTCGGTATGTCGATGAAGTACCGCCCCGCGCGGGTCGGCAGCTTTGCGCAGAACATCCACGAGTTCCAGGGGCTGCGCGACTTCCTCGCTTCGCTCACCCTCACCAGCCTTATCGACCTGCCGTTCACCCTGCTGATCCTGATGGTGATCGCCATCATCGGTGGGCACCTGGTATGGATTCCGGTTTTGGCCTTCCCGCTGGCCCTGGGCATCGGCTATGCCCTGCAGAAACCATTGATGGCGACGATGGAGCGCACCATGGCGCTGGCTTCCGAGCGCCAGTCCAGCCTCATCGAGACCCTTGCCGGGCTGGATGCGGTGAAGGTCAACAACGCCGAGAGCGAGCGCCAGTACATGTGGGAGCAGACCCTCGGCACGCTCAGCCGCCTCGAACTGCGGGTCAAGGTGCTGTCGGGCCTGGCGATGAACATCACCATGCTGATCCAGCAGCTCGCAGGTGTGGCGATGATCTGTGTCGGCGTCTACCTGATCATCGACGGCAACCTCAGCATGGGCGGCCTGGTGGCCTGCTACATGCTCAGTGGCCGCGCGCTCGGCCCGCTGGGTCAGCTCAATGGGCTGCTGGCCCGCTACCAGCAGGCCAAGGTGACCATGGTCGCGACCGACCAGATGATGGAACTGCCCCAGGAGCGCAACTTCGAAGAGCGTCCGCTGAGCCGTCAGGTATTGCAGGGCGCGGTCGAGTTCCGCGGCGTCGAGTTCACCTACCCGAACCAGCAGAACCAGGCACTCAAGGGCATCAACCTGGTCATCCGGCCTGGTGAGAAAGTCGGCATCATCGGCCGCAGTGGTTCGGGCAAGAGCTCGCTGGCCAAGTTGATCGTTGGCCTTTATGAGGCCGACGGCGGCTCGCTGCTGGTGGATGGCGTCGATATCCGCCAGATCGACGTCAGCGAACTGCGCCACAACATCGGCTACGTGCCCCAGGATATCCAGTTGCTGGCCGGCACCCTGCGCGACAACCTGGTCAGCGGCGCCCGCTACATCGAAGACGAGCTGATCCTGCAGGCCGCAGAGCTGGCGGGCGTGCATGAGTTTGCCCGCCTGCACCCCGACGGTTACGAGCTGCAGGTCGGCGAGCGCGGCCAGAATCTCTCCGGCGGCCAGCGCCAGAACGTCGCCCTGGCCCGTGCGCTGCTGCTCAATCCGCAGATCCTGCTGCTCGACGAGCCCACCAGCGCCATGGACAACACTGGCGAAGAGCGACTCAAGCAGCGCCTTGGCGCGGTGATCGAAGGCAAGACCGTGCTGCTGGTCACTCACCGGGCGTCGTTGTTGTCGCTGGTGGACCGGTTGATTGTCATCGATCGTGGACAGATCGTCGCGGATGGCCCGAAAGCCGCCGTCATGGAAGCGCTGAAGAAGGGGCAGATCAGTGTTGCATAAGCTGGATATCGGGCGTTTCAAGGACAACCTGCGCCGCTACTTCAAGGGCTCCGAGTCGCTGGCAGGCCAGCCGCTGCCAGAGGTCAACAAGGCACTGATCGAAGATGCCCCGCGCATCGTGCGGCTGACCATCTGGGGCGTGATCGCCTTCTTCGTGTTCCTGATCGTCTGGGCCAGTGTCGCGCCCATCGATGAGGTGACGCGCGGCGAAGGCAAGGCCATCCCGTCGTCGAAGGTGCAGAAGATCCAGAACCTGGAAGGCGGGATCGTTGCGCAGATCTACGCCAAGGAGGGGGAGATCGTCGAAGTCGGCCAGCCGCTGTTGCGCCTGGACGAAACGCGCTTCGCCTCCAACGTCGACGAAACCGAGGCCTCACGCCTGGCCATGGCGCTGCGTGTACAGCGCCTGAGCGCCGAGGTCGACGACAAGCCACTGCAGATCGACGAGGAACTGCGCAAGGCTGCGCCGAGCCAGGCAGCCAGCGAGCAGTCGCTGTACCAGAGCCGCCGCCAGCAACTGCAGGATGAAATCAGCGGCCTGGAGCAGCAACTGGTGCAGAAGCAGCAGGAACTGCGCGAGTTCAACTCCAAGCGCGCCCAGTACGCCAACAGCTTGCAGTTGCTGCGCCAGGAAATCTCCATGTCCGAGCCGCTGGTGGCCCAGGGCGCGATCTCGCAGGTCGAGGTGCTGCGCCTGCGCCGCGCCGAAGTCGAGAACCGTGGCCAGATGGACTCTACCGCCCTGGCCATTCCCCGCGCCGAGGCGGCGATCAAGGAAGTGCAGAGCAAGATCGAGGAAACCCGCGGCAAGTTCCGCAGCGAGGCCCTCACCCAGCTCAACGAGGCTCGCACCGAGCTGAACAAGGCCACGGCCACCAGCAAGGCGCTGGATGACCGGGTCAACCGCACAATGGTCACATCGCCGGTGCGCGGTATCGTCAAGCAACTGCTGGTGAACACCATCGGCGGCGTGATCCAGCCGGGCAGCGACATCATCGAGATCGTGCCGCTGGACGACACCTTGGTGGTGGAAGCGAAGATCCTGCCCAAGGATATTGCCTTCCTGCACCCGGGGCAGGAGGCCACGGTCAAGTTCACCGCCTACGACTACACCATCTATGGCGGCCTGAAGGCCAAGCTCGAGCAAATCGGTGCCGACACCATCACCGATGAAGACAAGAAGACCACCTATTACCTGATCAAGCTGCGCACCGAGAAGAGCCATCTGGGCTCGGATGAGAAGCCGCTGCTGATCATCCCGGGCATGGTCGCCACGGTGGATATCCTCACCGGCAAGAAGACCATCATGAGCTACCTGCTCAAACCAATCATCAAGGCCCGCTCCGAGGCGCTGCGCGAGCGCTGATCACGACCCGGCCCGGTGGTCCCTGTAGGAGCGGGCTTGCCCGCGAAAAGAACACCGCGCTGCCTGGCACGGGCTGCGCCCGTGTTCGCGGGACAAGCCCGCTCCCACAGGGACCACCGGGCCGGGTCGTGATCAGCGCTCGCGCAGCGCCTCGGAGCGGGCCTTGATGA
>NZ_JBNFMU010000021.1:0-2729 GCF_049942315.1 Pseudomonas wayambapalatensis | reverse complement strand
CGGTCCTCGGCAGTCAGGCCATAAGCCTCTTGCATCCAGCAAAGGCGGTTGGTCAGCGCCCGGTGGCGGTTGCCCGCGCCCTTGGGCTTGCCGGTGGAGCCGGAGGTGTAGATCACGTAGGCCAGGTTCTCGCCAGTGACTTCGATCTTCGGCGCTTGCTCGGCATAGCCGGTCAGTGGCTGGTCGAGCAGCAGGCACTCCAGGCCCTGCGGCAGCGGCAACTGCTCGCGCAGGTGCGATTGGGTCAGCAGCAGTTCGATGCCGCTGTCCTCGATCATGTAGGCCAGACGCTCGCGCGGGTATTCCGGGTCCAGCGGCACATAGGCGCCACCGGCCTTGATCACCGCCAGCAGTGCCACGACCATTTCCACGCTGCGCTCGGCCGCCACACCCACCAGCACATCCGGGCCCACACCTGCCGCCTGCAGGCGGTGCGCCCACTGGTTGGCTAGGGCATCGAGCTGGCGGTAGCTGAGCTGACGCTCGCCAAACACCAGCGCCGTGGCGTCTGGCGTGGCCTCGACCTGGCGCTGGATCAGCGCCTGGACGCTGTGCTCCAGCGGGTACTCGACCGCCGTGGCATTCCAGCGCACCAGGGTGTCGCGCACTTCGTCGGCAGCGATCAACGGCAGGTCGTCCAGCGTGCAGTCGAGGTTGGCGACCATCGCCTGCAGCAGGTTCTGCCAATGCCGAGCCAGGCGCTGCGCGGTCGCCGGCTCGAACAGGTCCAGGGCATAGGTGAACTGCGCATCCAGCGCATCGCCCTGCTCCAGAATGTTCAGGGTCAGGTCGAACTGGGCGGTATGGCCCTCGCTCTTGAGGTTTTCGATGCGCAGGCCGGACGCCTGGGCGCCGTCACCGCCAGCGCCCAGCGCCGCGCCACTCTGGTGATTGAACATCACCTGGAACAGCGGGCTGTGGCTGAGGGTGCGTTGCGGGCGCAGCGCTTCGACCAGCTGCTCGAACGGCAAGTCCTGGTGCGCCTGCGCGCCCAGGGCATCGGCCTTGACCTGCTGGAGAAACGCCCGCACGGTCGTCTGCCCCGAAATCTCGACGCGCTGCACCAAGGTGTTGACGAAGAAACCGACCAGCCGCTCGGTCTCCATGCGGTTGCGGTTGGCCACCGGCACGCCGATGCGCAGGTCACGCTGGCCACTGTAGCGGTACAGCAAGACCTGGTACGACGCCAGCAACAGCATGAACAAGGTGACGCCCTGCGCCTGCGCCACACTGCGCAGGTCGCGGCACAACTGCGCCTCGAGCTTCACCTCCAGGCTGGCACCGCGCAAGCTCTGCTCCGCCGGGCGTGGATGGTCGAACGGCAGCTCGAGCACCGGATGCTCGCTGCCCAGCCGTTCGGTCCAGTAGGCCAGTTGACGCTCCTGCTCACCGGCCTCCATCCACTGGCGCTGCCACAAGGCGTAGTCGGCGTACTGCACCGGCAGCGCCGGCAGTTGCACGGTCCGCCCTTCGCAAGCGGCGGCGTACAGCTGGACCAGCTCGCCGATCATCACCTGCATCGACCAGCCATCGGTCACGATGTGGTGCTGGGTGAGCACCAGCACATGCTCCTGCTCGTCGAGCCGCAACAGCTTGACCCGCAATAGCGGGCCGGCCTGCAGGTCGAAACGGCGCTGGATCTCCTCCTCGACACACGCCCGCAACTGCGCCTGGCGTTGTTGCGGCGCATCGTCGAGGGCCAGGGTCTGCTGCTCGATCCCGGCCCAGTTCGGCGCGTCGATCACCTGCAGCACCTGCTCGCCATCCTCGACGAAGCGGGTGCGCAAGGTTTCGTGGCGGGCCACCAGCGCGGCAAAGCTGGCATCGAGCGCAGCAATGTCGAGCGCGCCCTGCAACTTCAGGGCAGCACTGATGTGATAAGCACTGCTCTCGGGGCTCATCTGCCAGAGGAACCACTGCCGCTCCTGGGCATAGGACAGCAGTTGCAGTTCCTCGGGCTGACGCTTGAACACCGGCGCGACGCTGAACAGATTGATGTTCTTGTGCTTGAGCATCACCGCCAAGGCCTTGCGTTCCTTCGGCGACAGCTCGCCCACCCTTTCAATCAACGCTTTCACACCGGTTCCCCTTCACTCAGAAATTAGCTTCTCAAGCTCATCTCCTGTTAAACGTTCCAGGGCCTCCAAGGATTTAGCCAGTTCATCCATCAAAGGATCGTTGCTCGCATCCAGCGCCTCCACCGACGCGCTGAACTCGCCCAGGTGCCGCGCGTTGAAGAGAGTCTTGAGCGGGACCTCGATGCCCAGGTGCTCGCGAATCCGCACGATCACCTGGGTCGCCAGCAGCGAATGTCCGCCCAGGGCGAAGAAGTCATCCTCCAGGCCCACCTGCGGCACCTGCAGCACGTCCTTCCAGATCTGCGCCAGTTGCTGCTCCCGCTCGCTGCGCGGTGCCACGTAGCGGGCCTGGGCCAGCTCCGGAGACGGCAGCGCACGACGCTCCAGCTTGCCGTTGGGGCTCACTGGCAATTGCTTGAGCAGCAGCAGGTGCACCGGCACCATGTAGTCCGGCAGCACCGCACCCAGGCGCTCGCGCAAGGTAACGCGCAAGGCTTCGGCCGCCGCGTCGTCCGTCACTGGCGTGCTTGGCACCAGGTAGCCCGCCAGTTGCAGGCCGCCAGCACCCGGCACCGCCAGCACCACGGCCTCGCGCACTTCGTCCTGCTCCATCAGCCGTGCTTCGATCTCGCCCAGCTCGATGCGCAGGCC
>NZ_JBNFMU010000020.1:0-7972 GCF_049942315.1 Pseudomonas wayambapalatensis | reverse complement strand
ATGATCGAGCGCAGTTTCGGGCCCTTTGGTGGGCATCTAGGGGAAGTGGAACTGAATCTCGTGTGACTTCTCAGGCCCCTTCGCGGGCAAGCCCGCTCCCACAGGGGTGGGCTTGCCCGCGAAGGGGCCTGAGAAGTCACACGAGATTCAGTTCCACTTCCCCTAGATGCCCACCAAAGGGCCCGAAACTGCGCTCGATCATCCGCCTTCTGCCCTGATCATCCACGATCAGCACGGTACTTGCCCGCGTCCCGTAATTCTGGCTGGCAATGAACACACTCGACAGCAACCGCTCGGTCGCCAGCCCTACGCCGGTCTCCGGCAACTCACCATCTTGTGCTTGCCCACCATCGGCCAGCAGCGCCAGTAGCTGCTGCGGGTCTGCCGATTCCAGCGCCTGGCCCAGCGCCGAGCGCGCCTTCACCAGTTTTGGCCACGGCGTATCCAGCCCGGCGTTGGACAGCCCGTACACGCCGGGTGACAGCAGCCGTGGCGCCGGGTCGCGGGCGTGCAGATAGCCTAGCCGCTCGCCATCGCCCACCAGCAGGTTGAACCCCGAGTACTGCGCGCTGCGGCTGGCAACCTGGTCCAGATACGCCTCGACGCCCAGGTCTCCCTGCAGGAAGGCCGCCACCAGTTCTCCGCGCGAGCGTGGCCCGAGCGGCTGGCGAGGGTCGCGGATATTGGTCAGCGCCGCGAAACGCCCGGCCGGGCCGATACCCAGCCAGGTGCCGCCGGCTTCGAGGTCGCGCCCGGCATGTACGCCATGGGCATCGTCCCAGGGGGCGAGCGCCTGGGTAGGGCGGGCATAGAATTCGTCGCGGTTGGCCGCGACGATCAGCGGCAGGGCGTGCCCCGGCCGCCAGGCGAATACGATCAGGCACATGGGGTGGCCTCAGTGTTTTGTGCCACTCTACCCACAGCCTGCCTGCACTTCCATCACCTGACACAGAGTTCACTAGAGGCGCAGCCCCGGCTTCCGTTACCATGCCGGATCGTATTCACAGGGTCGGCGAATGGAATTCGTACTCTATCTGCTGTTGGGCGCCTGCGCCGGCGTACTGGCCGGGCTCTTCGGCGTGGGCGGCGGCATCATCATCGTGCCGGTGCTGGTGTTCAGCTTCACCCTGCAGGGCTTCGATGCCTCGATCCTCACGCACCTGGCGGTCGGGACTTCGCTGGCGACCATCGTCTTCACCTCGATCAATGCCGTGCTGGAGCACCACCGCAAGGGGGCCGTACAGTGGCCGGTGTTCCTGTGGATGACTGTCGGCATCCTCATTGGCGCCGGCATTGGCGCCAAGACCGCCTCGTTGATCCAGGGGCCGATGCTGCAGAAGATCATCGGCGTGTTCGCCCTGCTGGTGTCGCTGCAGATGGCTCTCGACCTCAAGCCCAAGGCCAGCCGTGGCATCCCCGGCAAGCCTGGGCTGATCGCGGCGGGTGGGGTGATCGGCTGGGCCTCGGCGATCTTCGGTATCGGTGGTGGCTCGCTCACGGTGCCTTTTCTTACCTGGCGTAGCCTGCCCATGCAGAAGGCCGTGGCCACCTCGTCGGCCTGCGGCTTGCCAATCGCCCTGGCCAGTGCCCTGAGCTTCATGATCCTGGGCTGGAACGAAACGCATCTGCCCGCGCACAGCCTGGGCTACGTCTATCTCCCCGCGCTGGTCGGCATTGCCGTCACCAGCATGTTTTTCGCCCGCTTCGGCGCGCGTCTGGCGCACAAGCTGTCGCCGCGCCTGCTCAAGCGCCTGTTTGCCGCGCTGCTGTTCTGCGTCGGCCTTAGCTTTTTGATCTAGAGGAACCACCATGCTGCCTTACCCGCAGATCGACCCCGTGGCCGTGGCCCTCGGGCCGCTGAAAATCCACTGGTACGGCCTGATGTACCTGATCGGCATCGGCGGTGCCTGGCTGCTCGCCTCGCGCCGGCTGAACCGCTTCGACCCGACCTGGAACCGCGAAAAGCTCTCCGACCTGGTTTTCTGGCTGTCGATGGGCGTGATCGTCGGCGGGCGCTTGGGCTACGTGCTGTTCTACGACCTGCACCAGTACCTGGCCAACCCGACGCTGATCTTCGAAGTGTGGAAAGGCGGCATGTCGTTCCATGGCGGCTTCATCGGCGTGATGCTGGCAGCGCTGTGGTTCGGCAAGCGCAACAACAAGTCGTTCTTCGAGCTGATGGACTTCGTCGCGCCGCTGGTGCCGATCGGCCTGGGTGCCGGGCGTATCGGCAACTTCATCAATGCCGAGCTGTGGGGCAAGCCGACCGACGTGCCATGGGCGATGATCTTCCCGCCGTTCAGCGATCCGGCGCAGTTGCCGCGTCACCCCTCGCAGCTGTACCAGTTCGCACTGGAGGGTGTGGCCCTGTTCCTGATCCTATGGCTGTTCTCGCGCAAACCACGCCCCACCATGGCGGTTTCCGGCATGTTCGCGCTGTTCTACGGGATCTTCCGCTTCATCGTCGAGTTCGTCCGCGTACCGGACGCACAGCTGGGTTACCTGGCGTGGGGCTGGCTGACCATGGGTCAGATTCTCTGCATACCGATGATCGTCGCTGGCCTCGCCTTGATCTGGTGGGCTTATAATCGCAAACCCACGGCGACACCCGCCCACTGATAATTCCACGGCAGGGGCGATCCCCCTGCCGTGCTTGCTACAGGTAGGCCATGAAACAGTATCTAGACCTGGTTCGCGACGTCATCGAGAACGGCACGCTGCAGGGCAATCGCACCGGTATCCGCACTATCAGCCTGCCGGGCGCCATGTTGCGCTTCGACCTGCAGAAGGGTTTCCCGGCCATCACCACACGCAAGCTGGCGTTCAAGTCGGCGATCGGCGAGATGGTCGGTTTCTTGCGCGGCGTGAAGAACGCCGGCGAGTTTCGCGACCTCGGCTGCAAGGTCTGGGACCAGAACGCCAACGAGAACGCCCAATGGCTGGCCAACCCCTTCCGCCAGGGTCATGACGACCTCGGCGAGATCTATGGCGTGCAATGGCGCCAGTGGCCAGGCTACAAGCGCATCCCGCTGAGCAACCCGGCCGCCATCGAAATGGCGCAAAAGGCCGGTTTCCGCCAGATCGCCAAGGACGAGGAAGATGGCCAGGGATTCGTCATCCTCTACAAGGCCATCGACCAGGTGCGCCAGTGCCTGGACACCATCGCCAACGACCCGGGCAGCCGACGCATCCTGTTCCACGGCTGGAACTGCGCCCAGCTCGACGAGATGGCGCTGCCGCCCTGCCACCTGCTGTACCAGTTCCACCCCAATGTCGAGACGAAGGAAATTTCCCTCACGCTCTACATTCGCTCCAACGACCTGGGCCTGGGCACACCGTTCAACCTCACCGAAGGTGCGGCCCTGCTGTCGCTGTTCGGGCGCCTGACCGGCTATACCCCGCGCTGGTTCACCTACTTCATCGGCGATGCCCATGTGTACGAGAACCACCTGGACATGCTCAATGAGCAGCTCAAGCGCGAGCCGCTGGAAGCGCCGAAGCTGGTGATCAGCGACCGTGTGCCGGCGTTTGCCGAGACCGGTGTGTATGAGCCGGAGTGGCTGGAAAAGATCGAGCCGAGTGATTTCTGGCTGGAAGGGTATGAGCATCATGCGCCGATGACGGCGCCGATGGCGGTCTGATTCGAGGCCGCGTCGCTCTTTTCACGGGCAGAGGCCTTTACCGGCCTCAATGCCCGTGACTACGCCCCACATGCGAATGCTCGGTCTCCGGCACCGACACCGCACCATTGACCTCCAGCTGCTGCAAGATCGCGCACTCATCCCCCTGTGCATTGCACTGCCTGCGTAACTCCACCAGCTGCGTCTGCAGCGCCATCAAACCATCGATCCTCGCCTGCACATGCTCGATATGCTCGTCGATCAGCGCATTGACGCTGCCGCACGCACCTTCGGGGGTGTCGCGCAGGCGCAGCAGGCTGCGGATTTCGTCGAGTGTCATGTCCAGGGTTCGGCAGTTGCGGATGAAGGTCAGACGCTCCACATGGGCCTGGGTGTACAGGCGGTAGTTGCCGTCGGTGCGGGCGGGTTCGGGCAGCAATTGCTCGCGCTCGTAGTAGCGGATGGTTTCCACGGCGCAGTCGGTGGCCTTGGCCAGTTCTCCGATCTTCATGACGAAATCTCCATTGGATCGCTTGACCCTATAGTGGCTACAGGGTGTTCACTTGGCAACAACCCCCCGTCAGTGGGCACTCTCCATCAGGGCGAACCTATGAACCAGCCTGTCAGTCACGACCACGACCACAAGCACGATCATGGCCATGAGCATGGCGCCAAGTCCTCCTGCCACGACACCCAGGCCCACAGCTGCTGTGCCAGCAAAGCGGCGCCGGCCTTCGTGCAACTGACCGAAAAGGCCAGCGACCAGGCGCGCCTCAGCCGTTTTCGCATCGAAGCGATGGACTGCCCGACCGAGCAGACCTTGATCCAGGACAAGCTTGGCAAGCTTGCTGGCATCGAGCAGTTGGAGTTCAACCTGATCAACCGCATCCTCGGCGTGCGCCACACCCTCGACGGCACCGTGCAGATCGAGCGTGCCATCGACAGCCTGGGCATGAAGGCCGAGCCCCTGGCTGCAGACGACGCTGGCAGCGCCAGCGCCCCTGTTGCCCACAAGACCCGCTGGTGGCCATTGGCATTGTCGGGTATTGCCGCGATTGGCGCCGAAATCGTGCACTTCTCCGCGCTGGCGCCGGAGTGGGTGGTGGCCTTGCTGGCACTGGCAGCCATCCTCGGCTGCGGCCTGGGCACCTACAAGAAGGGCTGGATCGCGCTCAAGAACCGTAACCTCAACATCAACGCGCTGATGAGCATCGCCGTGACCGGTGCCGTGCTGATCGGCCAGTGGCCGGAGGCGGCGATGGTCATGGTGCTGTTCACCATCGCCGAACTGATCGAGGCACGCTCGCTGGACCGGGCGCGCAACGCCATCAGCGGCCTGATGCAACTGACGCCAGATATGGCCACCGTGCAACAAGCGGATGGCCAATGGCGTGAGGTCGAGGTGCGTGAGGTGGCCATCGGTGCACGGGTGCGGGTGCGCCCGGGCGAGCGGATCGGCCTGGATGGCGAGGTGGTCAGTGGGCAATCCAGCGTCGATCAGGCACCGATCACCGGCGAAAGCCTGCCTGTCGAGAAGACTGTGGGCGACAAACTCTTCGCTGGCACCATCAACCAGGCCGGTGCCCTTGAGTTCCGCGTCACGGCTGGCGCCGGGCAATCGACCCTGGCACGCATCATCAAGGCGGTGGAAGAGGCGCAAGGCGCGCGGGCGCCGACCCAGCGCTTCGTCGATCAGTTCTCGCGCATCTACACCCCCGCCGTGTTCGCCGTGGCATTGGCCGTGGCGATCATCCCGCCGCTGTTCATGGCCGGTGCTTGGTTCGACTGGGTCTACCGTGCCCTGGTGCTGCTGGTGGTGGCCTGCCCGTGCGCGCTGGTGATCTCGACCCCGGTGACCATCGTCAGCGGCCTGGCTGCGGCGGCGCGCAAGGGCATCCTGATCAAGGGCGGTGTCTATCTCGAGGGCGGGCGCAAGCTGGACTTCCTGGCCCTGGACAAGACCGGCACCATCACCCACGGCAAGCCAGTGCAGACCGACTTCAAGGCGCTCGACCCGCTGTTCGAGGATCGCGCCCAGGCCTTGGCCGCGAGCTTGGGAGAGCGTTCCGACCACCCGGTGTCGCGCGCTATTGCCCAGCATGCCAAGGCGCAGAACATCGCCCTCAGCGATGTCATGGAGTTCGCCGCGCTGGCCGGGCGCGGTGTGCGTGGCGAGATCGATGGCCAGGCCTATCACCTGGGCAACCATCGACTGGTCGAGGAACTGGGCCTGTGCTCGCCTGCGCTGGAAGCTCAGCTCGACCAGCTCGAGCGCCAAGGCAAGACCGTCGTGCTGCTGCTCGACCGCTCCGGCCCGCTGGCACTGTTCGCCGTGGCCGATACCGTGAAGGACAGCAGCCGCCAGGCCATCGCCGAGTTGCATGAGCTGGGGATCAAGACGGTCATGCTGACCGGCGACAACCCGCACACGGCCCAGGCCATCGCTGCCCAGGTGGGTATCGATCGCGCCGAGGGCAACCTGCTGCCTGCCGACAAACTCAAGACCATCGAAGACCTCTACGCTCAAGGCCACCGCGTGGGCATGGTCGGCGACGGCATCAACGACGCCCCGGCCCTGGCCCGCGCCGAGATCGGCTTCGCCATGGCGGCGGCCGGCACCGACACCGCCATCGAAACCGCGGATGTGGCGCTGATGGACGACGACTTGCGCAAAATCCCGGCGTTCGTCAGGCTGTCGCGCCAGAGCGCTGCGATCCTCATCCAGAACATTGTCCTGGCACTGGGGGTCAAGGCGATATTCCTGGCAATCACCTTTGCCGGCATGGCCACCCTGTGGATGGCAGTGTTCGCCGACATGGGCGTGAGCCTGCTGGTGGTGTTCAACGGCTTGCGCCTGTTGCGCAAATAACGAGGTGCCATGCTCGCATCGGAGCTCAAAGCCTTCTACATGGTGGCCCGCCTGGGCAGCATCACGCTGGCGGCGAAGAAGCTTGGGCTCAGCCAGCCCACGGTGACCACGCAGATCCGCAACCTGGAGAGCCAGTACGCGGTCGAGCTGTTCTACCGGGGGGGCCGACGCCTGGTGCTGAGCGAGGAGGGCGCCAGGCTCCTGCCGCGGGTCAAGGCCTTGCTGCAGCAAGAGGCGGACATCGAGTTCGAACTGCGCAACAGCGGCCAGGCCCAGGGCAGCTTGCGGGTCGCGGCCACCGCGCCTTACTACATTCTCGACCTGGTGAAGGTGTTCCGCGAACGCCTGCCCCAGGTCGAGGTGGCGGTGGAGATCGGCAACTCGCAACAGGTGCTGGAGATGCTCGAGGAGTACCGGGTGGACATCGCTGCCTCGTCGCAGTTGGTCGAGGATGCGCGCCTGGTGCGCCGGGTGCTGGGCAGCGATCCGCTGGTCGTGGCCGTGCACCGCAGCCATCCGCTGGCGCAGCGTCAGGCGGTGGGCATCGAAGGCCTCGCCGGGCATTGCCTGTTGATGCGCGAACCGGGTTCGACCACGCGCAAGCTGACCGAGCAGATGATGCAGGAGGCCGGGGTGAAGGCCGGTGCGCTGTTGGAAATCGGCAGCCGCGAATCGATTCGCGAAGCGGTGCTGCGCAATATCGGCATCAGCGTCATTGCCCGCCATGAAGTGCCCCTGACCCCGGAGTTGCGGGTGCTGGCACTGGAGGGCGCGCCGCTGATGCACGAGTACCTGTATTGCCTGAAGGAGCGGCGCCAGGCGCGCTTGCCGGCGGCGTTTCTTGGGGTAGCGCAGGAAGTGGCGGGGGCTCGGTTCTAGATTTCCTGCAGCTTGTTCGCGGTGCCATGCCTGTGTTCGCAGGCCCTCAACCAAAATCCGCCAATGCCACTATCACCTGCTTTGCCCTAATCGCCACAGAACCTTCGCACAGCCTTCCTAGCATGGCCCTCATCTCTTCGATGAGGCCCCGCCATGAACCACACCACTCCGGGCGCACACATGCACGTGCGCGGCATCCACAAGCGTTTCGGCGCGTTTACTGCGCTGAACGACGTGTCCCTGGACATTGCCGCCGGCGAGCTGGTCTGCCTGCTCGGCCCCTCCGGCTGCGGCAAGACCACCCTGCTGCGTTGCATCGCCGGCCTCGAACGCCAGGACCGTGGCTCGCTGTACATCGGCGAACGGGATATTTCCGATCTGCCGCCCCAGGCCCGTGACTACGGCATCCTGTTCCAGTCCTACGCGCTGTTCCCCAACCTCACTGTCGAAGCCAATATCGCTTATGGCCTGACGGACGGCAGCCGCGACCAGTCGCGTCAGCGCGTCGCCGAAATGCTCGAGCTGGTCGGCCTGACCGGAAGTGAAAAGAAATACCCCAGCCAGCTCTCCGGTGGCCAGCAGCAGCGTGTGGCCCTGGCCCGTG
>NZ_JBNFMU010000019.1:0-5068 GCF_049942315.1 Pseudomonas wayambapalatensis | reverse complement strand
GTCGGGCCCTATCGCGGGGCAAGCCCGCTCCTACAGGAATGGGCCGCGGTTGCCTCAGGCCGGCTCTTCGGCCTGATCCTCACGCACGATTGCCTTCACTTCATCCCGCCGACTGATGTACTTCCAGTCCGCCTCGTCGATGTAGATCCCGTTCGGCCCACTGCCGCCTTCCAGATCGATCGCCACGCGCGCCGACACCTGCGGCTTCACGCTCGCCAGGATAGGTACGAAGCCCAGTTGCTGGCTGGTCTCCAGCAATGCCGCCTGGTTGCGTTCGTCGATGTCCGCCGCTTCGTCGAGGTAGTAGGGCAGGCGAATGCGCCCGGCCAGGTCGCGGTCCATCAGGTGCAGCAACAGGTACATGTTGGTCAGCGCCTTGATGGTCATGGTGGTGCCGTTGGAAGCGGCGCCGTCGATGTCGGCGTGGATCACCGGCTGGCTGTTGATCTTGGTGATCTCGAAGGCCAGCTCGAACAGGTCTTTCAGGCCCAGCTGGTTGTGGTTGGCCGCTACCAGCCGCGCCAGGTACTCCTTGGCCTCTTCGTTCTTGTGATCCTGCTCGGCGCTCTGCGTGAGATCGAACACCGACAGCGTTTCGCCTTCCTCGTACTGGCCGGCACTGTGGATGATCTGGTCGATGTGCTTGAGCGCTTCCTTGTTCGGCGCCAGCACCACGCGGAAGCTCTCCAGGTTGGACACCTGGCGCTTGTTGATCTCGCGGTTGAACAGCGCCAGCTGGTGCTCGAGGCTGTCGTAGTCGCTGCGGATGTTGCGCAGGGTCCGGGCGATGTCGGTGACCGCCGCGCGGCGCGCCTTGGCCAGGGTGAGGGCTTCCTCGGTGCGGTGCGAGTAGGCGTTGATCAGCAGCATCAGGCGACGTTCCATGTCGTCTTCGCTGTCGAACTTGGCCACGCCTTTCAGGCGCACCTGGGCGTACAGCGCCTCGATCTGGTTATCGACGCGCTGCAGCGCCTGCCAGCTGTCCTGGTAGTCGTTGAGCAGTGGCAGCAGGTTGTCCATCGAGTCATCGACCGGCTCCATGAACGGCGTGCCGAACGGCAGGTCGGCCGGCAGCAGCTGGCGGCGGCGCAGGGCGTCGTCCAGGGTGCGCTGCTTGGCTTCCATGTCGGCGATCTGGCGGCCAACCAGTTGCAGCTTGGCCGACAACTGCTGGACGCGCTCGGTGAAGGCGTCACTGGAGCGCTTGAGCTCGTCCTGGGCGGCTTCGAACTGCGCCAGTTGCTCCATTTTCTCGGGCTCTTCGGCGCTCAGGGTCTCGGTGCGGCGGAAGTCTTCCAGGGCCTTCTGCGCATCCAGCACCTGCTGGTACAGCGCCTCGGTCTGGGCTTTGCTCGCGGCGCGGTCCAGGGCTACGGCCTGCTGGGTCTTGAGCTGCTTGAGCTCCTTTTCCAGGCGCTCTTTCTGGTCGCGCAGGGCGGCTCGGTCGGCCAGGGCCTGCAGTGCGGGCGGCTCGATGTGCGACAGGTCGATGGACAGGCCCGGCACTTCGAAGCGCTCGCCCTTGAAGCTGTCGAGCACGCCTTCAAGCGTCTTGACCCACAGGTCGCTGTCGTCCAGCTCGATGCCCCGATCGCCCAGCGGCAGGCTGAACAGCGCGCCATTGAACAGGCGCATCAGGCGATCGACATCCTGCTGCGAGAACTCCTCGCGCAGGCGTGCGTAGCTGTTGTTGTCGGCGTGCTCGAGCTGTTGCTTGACCGCCTTGACGCGTTTTTCCAGGTCGCGCACCCGCTCGTCGAGGTCTTCGGCAGAGAACTGACGCGACTGCGCCAGGGCGCCGGCCAGTTCGTCGTGGGCGTCCTTGGCGGCGAGCAGTTGCTGCTCCAGTACCTTGACGTCATCGACCAGGGCGAAGCGGTGCTTGAGCACCGACAGCTCGCCGAGCCAGCGCTGGATGCCGGTGATTTCGCGCTCCAGGCGCATCAGCTCCTGGGTGCCGCCACGCTGGTCGTTCTGCAGGCCATCCTGCTCGGCGCGGTAGTGCTCGGCCTGGATCACCAGCTCTTCCTTGCGCGCTACGGCGTAGTCCTGCCAGGTGCCGAGCAGGCTGTCGAGCAGGGGGGAGAGGCGGTGCAGCTTGCCGCGCAGGATGTCGCGCTGGGCCACGCCGCCGGCAAGTGCCTCGACCAGCGGGCCGGCAGCGACCAGGGCGTTGTAGTCCTGCTCCATGCGGCGCACGTCGCGGAAGGCTTCTTCACAAGCCGCAATGTAGTCGACGCTGCCCGAGCGCAGGCTGTGCTCGAAGGCATCCAGGAACAGCTGCTTGAGCTTGGCGGCAGTGATCTCGCGCATGTGCAGCAGGTTGATGAACAACGCGCGGAAGGTCTTCAGGCTCTGCTCGCTGGTCGAGCGCAGCGGGATCAGGGTCAGGTCCAGCGGCACCGAGGTGTGGCCGCCGACCAGCAGCCGGCGCAGTTCGTCCGGCTTGAGTTCGTAGGCCTTGAGGCCGTTGCGCTCGAGGTTGGTGAACAGCTCCTTCTGGCGCAGGCAGGTGTCGTCTTTCTGGTAGTGGGCCAGGTCCAGCTCGCCCTGATAGGCGAAGAACTGGTGGCCGAAGCCGCCGCCGGGGCCGCGACCGACCACGCCGATCACGTGCGGGCCGTGGGGCAGGTTCAGTTCGCAGAGGATGTAGCTGGTGTCGCTGGCGAAGTAGAAGCGCCGCGACTGCTCCAGGCTGTACTTGCCGAAGCTCATGTCCGACATGCGTGCCAGGATCGGGAACTGCAGGGCGTTGATCGACGCCGATTTACCCAGGTTGTTCGCGCCATAGACCGACAGCGGGTGTTCCAGCGGGAACAGGCCGAGGCTGTAGCCGGCGGTGTTGAGCAGTGCGAAGCGGCGAATGCCGTAGCGTTCCTGGCTCATGCGTCAATCTCCTGTTGCTCTTCGCGGATGGCCCGGGCCAGGGCGTCTTCTTCGCTCTCGTCGCCCTCGAAGGGGGTGAGGTCGAGCGGATCGTCGGTGCGGTTGAGTTGCTCCGGGGTTTCTTCCTCGACCAGCACCGGGACCGGCAGCGGCAGGTCGCTGTGCAGGGTGGCGGCCAGGTCGCGGTCCTGCTGGACCGACAGGCACACATCGAGGAAGCGGTGCATCGGGGGCAGGAAGCGGTAGATGCCGCCTTCTTCATGGGCGAAGCCCAGCTGGGTCATGCGGCGCAGGATCTTCTCTTCGAGCTCCTCGACCGTCTGCACCTCGGCTTGCAGGAACAGGTCGCGGTATTTTTCCAGCAGCGAGGGCAACTCGTCGCGGCCGATGCTGCCGCCGTCGAGCACGGCCATCGGGTCGCGGCCCTGGTCGGCCAGGTGCTCGACCAGGATGAAGGTGAACAGCGACAGGCGCTGGGCGGTCTTGTTGACCTGCGCGGCGGCCTGTTCGGGGACGAAGTAGTAGAAGCCGCGGGTGTCGCAGACCAGCTCGAAACCGAGCGCCTTGAACAGGGTGCGGTACTGGTCCTGGAAGTTCGACAGTTGCGCGTACAGTTCCGGGTCGCGGCGGCTGACGTGGAAACCCTTGAACAGCTCGCGGAAGATCGGCGCGAGCTGGGACAGTTCGGAAAGATCAAGATGCATTGGCTGGGCTCGCGGTGGATTCGGTGGCTGCCGGTTGTTGTTCGCGGCTGGATGTCAGGGCGAAGGAACGCAGGCTGACCAGGTGTTCGCGGGTGGTGTAGTCCTGGCGCTGCAGGCGCTCGCGGCTGAAGCGCTTTTCGCGCGAAAGGCGCGAGAACCAGTACAGCAACTCGTCGGTGGCACCTTCGGGTTCCTGCTCCAGCAGCCAGACCATCAGGTCGGGCAGTGGCAGGGCGTCCTCGCAGCGTTCGAGCATTTCCTTGACCGTACGCGGCGCGCGCGGCAGCGGGCCCTTGTGGGTCTTGTGCGCCTTGGGGAAGCGCGCAGGTTTGGGCTCGAAGCGGGCCAGGGCGTAGACATAGGCCTCGACCTGGCTGGCGCTGCCCAGGAAGGTGCTCTGCGGCCGGGTGAACATCGGCATGGCCGCTTGCGGCACGGCGTCGATGCCCTTCTTGCGGATCACCGACAGGGCCAGTGCCGCGCCGCGGGTGACGGCGTTGTGTCGGCGTGCTTCCTCACGCAGCGGCAGCAGCAGCTCGCGGGCGTGGCGCAGGGTGAGCTGGGCGCTGGTCTGCATCTCGAGGATACGCGCGTGGGTGCGCAGCAGCATGTCGTCGTCGACCAGGTGGCCCAGGCGCGCCTGCTCGCCCAACAGGCGCAGCAGCACGGTCTCGACCTTGCGTACGCCCTGTTCGAAGGCACCGTCGGCGTTGACCAGCTGGATCATCGGTTCGACGTATTCGTCCCAGGTCGCCAGGACCTCGGCGTAGCGCTGGCGCAGGGGGATCTGGCGGTTGCTGGTCTTGGCCCGTTCGGCCACGGCGACCAGCGCCTGTTCGTCGTTGTCGAGCTTCTTCAGGACATCGCGCACGCGCATGTCGAGCAGGCGCAACTGGCGGGCCAGGTCGTCGCTGTCGCGGTTGTCGAAGGCGTCCTGGATGTGTCCGGCCAGGCGCTCGAGGTGGCGCAGGTAGGCTTCGATCTCCAGGCACAGGCCAAGGCGGTGCTCGCGGCGCAGGTAGGCGAGGAAGTCGTGGATCTGCGCGTTGAGCTCGAAGCGGTTCGGGCTCTTGGCCACCGGGACCAGGATGTCCAGGCGAATCCACACGTCGAGCAGCTGGGTGATGTCCTGCGGCGTGCTCTCCACCTGCTGGCGGGCCAGTTGCTGACGCAGCTCGACCAGGCTCAGGGTGCCCTGGTCGAAGCGCTCGCACAGCGGCTCGATCAGGGCCCAGTGTTCGGCTAGGGCGCGCAGGACGCGCTTGGGTTCGATCATTGGCGGGTCGACTCTTGCCAAATAAAAGGGGCGATTGTACTGCATACGGGGGGGAGGATTTCACCCCTTGGTCCGGGATTTGCGTTGATCTGTGCCAGCCTCTTCGCGGGGGGGGGAAGGCCCCCCAAAGAAAAAAACAGCCCCCCAGGAGGGAGGGTTCCCCCCAAAAAGAAAAAAAAAAAAAAAAACCCTTCCCCCCCCC
>NZ_JBNFMU010000018.1:0-5540 GCF_049942315.1 Pseudomonas wayambapalatensis | reverse complement strand
CTAGGCTCTGTATGAAAAACCTTGATACTCGGTGATGCTGCGTTGAAAACAGCCTGGTGCGCCAGCCCGGTCGGAATGCTCATTTACAACCCGTAAAGTCGAGCGCGACCCCGGCCGTTCCTCGGCTGTTTTCGCCTTGCCTGATCTTCGTCTCAAGGCTTTTCATACAGACCCTAGCATCCTGGTCAAAGCCATCCTGACCAGGCCTCTGATCGCGGCAGCTCCTGACCCCAAAACAATCGTCGGTCTACAATGCTCAAGGCAACACCCAGATCCTGAACAACCTGTTTCAAAAGGAATTCGAGTTTCAGTGATCGAAGCGGCCTGTCACAGCCGGTCGTTGAATTGGCAACGACCCGGCAGACTAGAGGCCGAAGCGCTGATATCTGCCGCAAACTCTTGAGAGCCTCGAGCCTACCTATCGTCGAATTTTGCCCATAAAAAAGCCCCGCTGATTTTCATCAGCGGGGCTTTTCATGTATGGCGGAGAGATAGGGATTTGAACCCTAGGTACTGTTGCCAGTACAACGGATTTCGAATCCGTCCCGTTCGACCACTCCGGCATCTCTCCAGTGGCGCGCATCATACCAGCGTTTTCGTTTCTGGCAAACCTTTTTCGAAAAAAATTCGCGTGGTATCAGGCGCTTGCGTGAGCGTGCGGGTTACAGCGGCACGCCCAGGCGCTTGGCGACTTCTTCGTAGGCTTCGATGACATCGCCCAGCCCCTGGCGGAAGCGGTCCTTATCCATCTTCTTGCGGGTTTCCTTGTCCCACAGGCGGCAGCCATCAGGGCTGAACTCGTCGCCCAGGACGATCTGGCCGTGGAACACGCCGAACTCGAGCTTGAAGTCAACCAGCAGCAGGCCAGCGTCATCGAACAGCTTGCTCAGCACTTCGTTGACCTTCAGCGACAGCTTCTTCATCTCGACCAACTGCTCGGCGGTGCCCCAGCCGAACGCGACAACGTGGGATTCGTTGATGAAGGGGTCGCCCTTTTCGTCGTTCTTCAGGAACAGCTCGAAGGTCGAAGGCGTCAGCTGGATGCCTTCCTCGACGCCCAGGCGCTTGACCAGGCTGCCGGCAGCGTAGTTACGCACGACGCACTCGACCGGGATCATGTCCAGCTTCTTGACCAGGCACTCGTTGTCGCCCAGCAGCTTGTCGAACTGGGTCGGCACGCCGGCTTCTTCGAGCTTCTGCATGATGAAGGCGTTGAACTTGTTGTTGACCATGCCTTTGCGGTCCAGCTGCTCGATGCGCTTGCCGTCGAACGCCGAGGTGTCGTTACGGAACAGCAGGATCAAGCGGTCGGCGTCGTCGGTCTTGTAAACCGATTTGGCCTTGCCGCGGTAGAGTTCGTCGCGTTTTTCCATGATGGGCTCCGCTTGCTTGAGTGGTTGGGCTAGGCGATTTCGCGCCAGTCGAGCCCGTGTTCCTGATTCGCCACCTGGAGCCAGTCCGGATCGCACCCCAGGGTGTCGACGAAGCACTGACGGGCCAGTTGTGGCAGGTTGTTCTTGCTGCTGAGGTGGGCCAGCACCAGGTGTTGCAGGTGCTTCCAGCCCAGCTCGGCCACCAGGTTGGCAGCCTGGTGGTTGTTCAGATGTCCTTGGCTGCCGCCAACCCGCTGCTTGAGAAAGTACGGGTAGTGCCCGCGCGCCAGCAGGTCACGGCAGTGATTGGCCTCGATCAGCAACGCGTCGAGGCCCTCGTAACGCTCCAGCAGGTACGTATCGTAGCTGCCCAGGTCGGTGAGCATGCCGAAACGCCGGCGCCCGTCACTGATCACGTATTGCAGGGGTTCGAGCGCATCGTGCTCGACCCGCGCGGCACTGACCTGCAGGCTGCCAATGTCCAGTACGTCGCCACAACCGAGAAAACCGGCGACCTCCACCGGCTTGCGCATGCCGCGCAAAGTCCCTTGGCTGAGGTAGACCGGTACATTGTAGCGCCGCGACAGCAACCCGACGCCATGCACGTGGTCGGCATGTTCGTGGGTCACCAGCACGGCGCTCAGTTGTGCTGCCGATACCCCGAGCAGCGCCAGGCGCCGCTCGGTCTCGCGCAGGGAGAAGCCGCAATCGACCAGGACGAAGGTATCGTCACTGGCGATCAGCGTGCCATTTCCCTGGCTACCGCTTCCCAGTACCGCGAAGCGCACTTAGCCCAGACGGTCCTGGATCGCGCTCAGCACGCGGCGGGCCACATCGGCCGGGGCCACGGTGTTGATGTTCTTCTCGACGGTGACCTGGACCGACTCGCCCACCTTGCTCAGGCGCACCTGGTAGCGCTCGGCGCGTGCTTCACGCTCTTCCTTGCTCGGCGCGCTGCCGAACAGGCGGCTGAAGAAGCCCGGCTCGTTCTGCTTGTCCTCGGGTTTCTCGGACAGGTTGATGTAGTACAGGCCCAGGCTGCGGTTGATGTCCTCGACACGCCATTCGCCCTGCTCCAGGGCGCGGCCTACGCCAGACCAGGCGCGGTCCAGGTCCGAGCCCAGGAACAGCACCGGGTTGCCGCTGCCGTCCTCGCTCAGGCTGACCTGGCTTGGGGCATCGAAATCGCGCGCCGCCAGCAGCGACACCGAACCGCCCTTCTCGGCGCTGCGGTTCATGCTGGCCAGCAGTTCGTCGACCAGCAGCGCATCGACGCCGGTGTTGCTCGACGTGCTCGGGAAGCCAGGCTCGGCGGTGCTGCCGGCCGGACGCTCGACACTGACCACGTATACCTCGGAGGTATTGCGCTGCACGCCGGGCTCCATGCGCACACGGACGCGCACTTCGCTGTCCGGGCTGCTGGAGGTGCTGGCCAGGCGCTGGCCGAGCGAGGCAGACAGCTCATCGAAGCGCTGCCAGGTGGTGTTGAACTCACCCGTCTGCGGACGCTCTTCGGCAATGCGGAAACCATTGTCTTCAAAGTACTGGCGCGCGACCGGCCAGACTTCGGCCGGCGAGCGCTGGGCCAGCACCCAACGGTTGGCACCGCTGCGCTGCAGGGTGAAATCGCTGACGTCGGCGCTGGCCGACAGCGGCTGCGGACGCGGAACTTCGAACTCGCCAGTGGCGTTGTCGTCGGCCACGTTGCGCGGGATCGGCAGCAGCGGATCCAGGCGCTTGACGTTGGCGGCGTCCGGCGGCAGTTGCATCGGCGCAGTCGGGTGCGCCTGCAGGTAATCGCTGCCACGGTCGCGGAAATAGCCATCCTCGCCCCACAGCCAGCCGCACCCGCTGGTGCTGGAGATGATCAGGGCGAGCGCGGAAAGACCAGCCAGTCGCTTCATGCGGTGTACTTCCTCGATTAAACCAGTACGCCGGACTGGCGCAAGGCAGTACGGACTTTTTCGTGACAGCCTTCGCTCAGCCAGGTCAGCGGCAGGCGAATGCCCTTGTGCATCAGGCCCATTTCCACCAGCGCCCACTTCACAGGGATCGGGTTGGCTTCGCAGAACAGGTCTTTGTGCAGCGGCATGAGTTGTTCGTTGATCGCGCGGGCCTTCTCGGCATTGCCCTCAAGGGCGGCCTCGCACAGATCGGCCATTTCGCGCGGGGCGACGTTGGCGGTGACGGAAATATTGCCCTTGCCGCCCATCAGGATCAGCTCGACGGCCGTCGGGTCATCGCCGGACATGACGATGAAGTCCTTGCTCACGCCGTCGATGATCGCCTTGGCGCGGGCCAGGTCGCCGGTGGCTTCCTTGATGCCGATGATGTTCGGCACGGTGGACAGGCGGATAACGGTCTCGGCCTGCATGTCGCAGGAGGTGCGGCCGGGCACGTTGTAGAGGATCTGCGGGATGTCGACGGCTTCGGCGATGTGCTTGAAGTGCTGGTACAGGCCTTCCTGGGTCGGCTTGTTGTAGTACGGCACCACCAGCAGGCAGGCGTCGGCACCGGCGTTCTTGGCGTTCTGGGTCAGGTGCACGGCTTCGGCGGTGGAGTTGGCGCCAGTGCCGGCGATGACCGGGATGCGGCCAGCGACGCGCTTGACCACGCGCTCGATGACCTGGATGTGTTCTTCGACGGTCAGGGTGGCGGATTCACCGGTGGTGCCGACAGCAACGATCGCGTGGGTGCCTTTTTCCAGGTGGAAGTCTACAAGTTTATCGAGGCTGCCCCAATCCAGACGCCCTTGTGCATCCATGGGTGTGACCAATGCCACCATACTGCCCGCGATCATGAAACTGCTCCTGCCGGAAAAAGAGAGCGGTAATGGTACTGGCGCCATCGACCTTGCACAAGCGAAGCTGGCGGGCGGAGCATTCCCCTCGGCGTCGCTTTTCGCTACCCTTGATTCTTTGATCGGCGCAGTGCGGCCCGCCGGGCCGTCGACAGTGCTCCACGCCAGTACTTCGTCATGCCCCACAGGGCTGCGAATAAGGGCGACAGTGAGGCTTGCTCTCGTCCTTCGCCGACCGCTCATCGCTTTAGGAATGCTGCATGTCCACCGCCCCCCGCGAACAATTCCTCGTCATCAGTGCCCTGGGCCCCAATCCCATGGAGCTTGCCAACGTCCTCAGCCGCGCCGCTTTCGAAAACCGCTGTGCGGTCGTCACCTCGCGCCTGTCGCGCCACGGCGAAACCAGCGCCCTGGTATTGCAGGTCGGTGGCAGCTGGGATGCCCTGGCCCGTCTTGAGACCACCCTGCCCGGCCTTGGCAAGAAGCATGGCCTGACCCTCGACGTGGTGCGCAGCGCCGAGCAGGAGGTGCGCCCGCAGGCACTGCCCTACGTGGCCTACGTCAGCGCCGCCTATCGCCCGGACATCATCAACGAGCTGTGCCAGTTCTTCCTCGACCACCGCGTCGAGCTCGACGGGATGACCTGCGACACCTACCTCGCCCCGCAGACTGGCAGCAGCATGCTCAACGCACAGTTCACCGTGATCCTGCCGGCCGGCACCCAGATCAGCTGGCTGCGCGACCAGTTCCTGGATTTCGCCGACGCCCTGAACCTGGACGCGCTGATCGAACCCTGGCGTCCACAGAACCCTGTCTAAGGAGCTCCCATGGCCGTTGCCATCGACCAACCCGTTGCCGACTTCCAGGCCCAGGCCACCAGTGGCCAGACCATCAGCCTGTCCGCGCTCAAGGGCCAGCAGGTGGTGTTGTACTTCTACCCCAAGGACAGCACGCCGGGCTGCACCACCCAGGGCCAGGGTTTCCGTGACCAGCACGAAGCTTTCAAGGCTGCCAACACCGTGGTGCTGGGCGTCTCGCGTGATGGCATCAAGTCGCACGAGAACTTCAAGGCCAAGCAAGGCTTCACCTTCGAGCTGATCAGCGACAAGGACGAGGCGCTGTGCCAGCTGTTCGACGTGATCAAGCTGAAGAAGCTGTATGGCAAGGAATACCTGGGTGTGGACCGCAGCACCTTCCTGATCGACAAGGACGGTGTGCTGCGCCAGGAATGGCGCGGGGTGAAGGTGCCCGGGCATGTGGATGCGGTGCTGGCGGCAGCGCAGGCCCTGAACAAGGCCTGATATCACCTTGAATTTTTTCGCGGGCAAGCCCGCTCCTACAGGTGTAGGAGCGGGCTTGCCCGCGAA
>NZ_JBNFMU010000017.1:0-3530 GCF_049942315.1 Pseudomonas wayambapalatensis | reverse complement strand
GGGTGTGGATCGATTTCACCCTTGGGTTTCTTTGTTCAGCGGGCACCCCCCCCACCAGGAGGGTCGGGGGGGAGCTGTTTCCCCCGCGAAACAGACAGCCCGGTCCAACGTCTTACCGCCAAGCCCTGCGCAATCGCATCAGCGCCTCGGCGATCTCCGCCTCGGGCACCGCCGCAAACCCCAGCACCAGCCCCGCACGCTTATCCACAGGCACCTGGCTGTCTTCCAGCCAGTAGGCGCTCAGTGGGTGCACCTCCACCCCCACCGCCTCAGCCCTGGCCACCAGCATCTGCTCGCGCGCGAAGTTATCCACATCCACTTTCACATGCAGCCCCGCCGCCACTTCCGGCATTGCGCCCAGCCCCGGCACATCCAGCGGCCAGCCGGCCTTGAGCACATTGCGCCGCGCCAGCGCCGCCCGGCGCATGCGGCGGATATGCCGCTGGAAGTGCCCCTGGGCCATGAACTGCGCCATCACGCACTGCGTACCGACTTCGGAATGCCGCACCGCCAATGCCCGCCCCTGGCTGAAGGCTTGCACCAGCCGCGGCGGCAGCACTAGGTAACCCAGGCGCAAGGCGGGGAAGGCGATCTTGCCGAAGGTGCCGATGTAGATCACCCGCTGCTGGCGATCCAGTGCCGCAAGGGGCGCCAGCGGTGCGCCGCTGTAGCGGTATTCGCCGTCGTAGTCGTCCTCGATGATCCAGCCATCCTGGCGTTCGGCCCAGGCCAGCAACGACAGGCGCCGCGCCAGGCTCATGGTGACGCCGGTCGGGTACTGGTGCGCAGGCGTCACGTAGGCCAGGCGGCAGTCGCGCAACCGGGCAAGCTGCTCGCACACCAGCCCTTCGTCGTCTATCGCCACACCGCGCACCTTCGCCCCGGCCAGGGCAAAGGCATGCCCGGCGGCGCGATAGCCCGGGTTTTCCACAGCCACCTCCTCGCCCGGCTGCAGCAGCAGCTGTGCACAAAGGCTGATGGCCTGCTGTGCACCACTGGTGATCACAATTTGTTCAGCGGTGCACGAAAGCCCTCGCGAGCGACGCATGTAGGCCGCGATCAGCTCGCGCAGCACAGGCTCACCGGCCGGGTCGCCATAGCCGAGCAGCGCAGGATCGGGATCACGCCAGAAACCCGCTTGCAGCTTGGCCCAGACCTCGAACGGAAACAGATCGAACGCCGGAATACCGACCCGAAAAGCCCTCGGAGCGCCCGTCCTGGGCGGTGAAAGATGGTGGGATTTCAAGCGCTCCAAGGGTGCGCTCGAGCGCGTTGAACTGGATAAATCCTCAGTATCATCAGGTAGAAATGTGGATAACTCTGTTGATAACCCCCGGGATAACCTTGTTGATAACTGTGTGGATAGTTTCGGCAGCTGGCTCACGTAAGTGCCATCCCCGACCCGGCTTTCGATGAAGCCTTCGGCGTACAACTGGTCGTAGGCGCGCACCACGCTGTTGCGCGACAGCGCCAGCATCGAAGCCAGGTCACGGGTGGCCGGCAGCCGCGTGCCACTGCTCAGCCGCCCGTCCAGCACTCGCGCGCGCAGCGCCTGGTAGAGCTGCTGGCTTAGGCCACGGCGGCGGTCGAGCACGATGCCGGCGGGGTCGAAAGGCAAAACGAGGGGACGCTCACTCATGGCATTGGACCTGTCAAATCGGCTGCAAATGGCTCTTACCCAGAACCAATAGCCTGCCTAGGATGGGGTCATCAAACAAGGACTTCGCCATGTACAACGCCAAGCCTCATCAGGAACACGACCTCCAACGCCTGCACCAGCAGATGCTGCAGACGCGCCTTGCCACGCTGGTCAGCCACGGCGAACACGGCCTGCTGGCGACCCACCTGCCAGTGCTGGTGGACACTCACGAAGGCGAGTTCGGTACGGTCTACGGCCATCTGGCACGCGCCAACCGCCAGTGGCAGGACCTGGAGCGAGGCGGCGAAGCCCTGCTGGTTTTCCAGGGTGCCGATGCCTACGTGAGCCCCGGCTACTACCCGAGCAAACTGGAGAACCCGAAAGTTGTACCCACGTGGAACTACGTCGCGGTGCATGCCCATGGGCCGGTCGAGGTCATCCATGACCCGGTGCCCCTGCTGGAGATCGTCAGCCGCCTGACCGACCTGCATGAACAAAGCCGCGCCGCCCCCTGGAAAGTCGCCGACGCTCCTGCCGACTACATCGACGGCATGCTCCGCGCCATCGTCGGCATCCGCCTGCCCATCACCCGCATCCAGGGTGCCCGCAAGCTCAGCCAGAACCGCAGCGCCGACGATGTGCAGGGCGTGCGCGAAGGCCTGGCCAGCAGCCCCGACCCGCTCGACAACCAACTCGCGACGCAGATGCGTTCGCTCTGAAGGAAACCACCATGTCCAACGTCACCCTGCGCCCGGTCACTCTCGAAGACCACGCCGCCTGGCTGCCCCTCTGGCAGGCCTACCTGCGCTTCTACCAGACCACGCTCGCCGACGAGGTCACCGCCACGACCTGGCAGCGCCTGCTCGACCCCAGCGAACCCACCCACTCGGCCTTGGCCTGGGTCGATGGCAAGGCGGTGGGGATGGTCAACTACATCTATCATCGTTCCAACTGGAGCATCGAGAACTCCTGCTACCTGCAGGACCTCTACGTCGACGGCGAACAGCGCGGCCTGGGCATCGGCCGCCAGCTGATCGAACACGTCTACGCCACCGCCAAGGCCGCCGGCTGCATCAAGGTGCACTGGCTGACCCACGAGACCAACGCCACGGCCATCAGCCTGTACGAGCAAGTCGCCGAGCGCCCGGGCTTCATTCAATTTCGCAAAGCAATGTAGGCCGACCATGACCCTGAACTGGAAACCCGCCGCAACACCGGACGCCTCCCCCCTCGATGGCCGTTTCATCCGCCTGGAAAAACTCGACCCGGCGCGCCATGGCGACGACCTGTGGGAGGTCCTGCAAGGCCCGGGTTCGGACCCGGTGCTGTGGGACTACCTGCCCTACGGCCCGTTCACCGAGCGCGCCGCCTTCGACCGCTGGCTGCAAGGCAACGCAGCCAGCCGCGACCCACTGTTCTATAGCGTCATCGACAAACGCAACGGGCAGGTGCAGGGCATCCTCAGCTACATGTCGATCGTCCCCGAGCAGGGACGCTTCGAAATCGGCCATATCGCCTTTGGCGCGGCCATGCAGCGTACGCCCAAGGGCACCGAGGCGGTGTACCTGCTGAGCAAGCTCGGCTTCGAGCTGGGCAACCGGCGCCTGGAATGGAAATGCAACAACGCCAACGCGCGCTCCAAGCGCGCCGCAGAGCGGTTCGGCTTCATCTTCGAAGGCGTATTCCGCCAGCACATGGTGGTGAAAGACCAGAACCGCGACACGGCTTGGTATTCGATCACCGACGGGGAGTGGCCAGCGGTGGCGACAGGGTTCGAGCGCTGGTTGAGCGAAGAGAACCAGCGGCCTGACGGGCAGGTGAAGACCCTGGAGGCGTGCCGCCAGGCCTGACGCAATCGCGGGGCAAGCCCGCTCCCACAGGTACCCCGCTG
>NZ_JBNFMU010000016.1:0-4994 GCF_049942315.1 Pseudomonas wayambapalatensis | reverse complement strand
CTGTTTTTTGGCGCCGGTAATTTGGCTTTTTGGGCGGGGCTTTCAGCGGTGCGGTACCTGTAGGAGCGGGCTTGCCCGCGAACACGGGCGCAGCCCGTGCCAGGCACCGCGGTGTGCTTTTCGCGGGCAAGCCCGCTCCTACAGGTACCGCACCGCTGAAAGCCCCGCCCAAAAAGCCAAATTACCGGCGCCAAAAAACAGACGAACCCGAGCTTATCGCCAAACGCCATAAGACCGTTCGTAGTTTTTTGACGAATTTTGAAAAAATTTTTCCGATACTGGCATATAACCATCCCATCTTGATCTCGCCCTTTATATACAGGGGCGAAACCCATCCGTGCTATCAGATTGAAAGTATTTAGCGCTTAAAAAATATTTAGAAATCTTTCATCTGCCCTGCACTCACCCCGGAACTTCTCCCTTCGCAGATCGCTCATAGCACCCGTAACGAATCACGAGCGTGCAACGTGAGAGATGACTTACAGATGACAACTGGCAGGTACTCAATACCTGCACTGATAACTTCGACTACCGCCTCGGTATACCCGAGCGGCCTGTCCAAGCAGGAGAGACGCGCCCCTTACTAATCGTCCTAGTGGTTGATTTCAAAGGATTTATTCACTTGAAAAAACAAGCACAGCAGCGCACCCGATAACGCGTTGCAATAAAGACGGCTGCATCTCAGGGCACGCCTTTTAATAACTGGCCTTTTACTGCCAAGTTTGAGCGCACAACGGTTTGCGCTCCGGATTCATTCATACCTGCGTTCGGTGAAGTGTCAATTCGCCATGGATCCGTGCGCCCGTAAAAGCAGGTCAATCAACCCGGTCCGACTCTTCGAAAGAGTCGGCGTGATAAACACACGAGGTGAATACGATGCGTATCAGCATCTTTGGTTTGGGTTACGTGGGTGCCGTCTGTGCAGGTTGCCTGTCGGCAAGGGGCCATGAAGTGATTGGTGTGGACGTGTCCACCACCAAGATCGACCTGATCAACCAGGGCAAGTCGCCAATCGTCGAGCCGGGTCTGGAGCAACTCCTGCAGCAAGGCATCGCCAATGGTCGCCTGCGTGGCACCACCGACTTCGCCGAGGCGATCCGCGCCAGCGACGTGTCGATGATCTGCGTCGGCACCCCGAGCAAGAAGAACGGCGACCTGGGCCTGGAATACATCGAATCGGTGTGCCGCGAGATCGGCTATGTGCTGCGCGACACCACCCGCCGCCACACCATCGTGGTGCGCAGCACCGTGCTGCCAGGCACCGTGAAGAACGTGGTGATCCCGATCCTCGAGGACTGCTCGGGCAAGAAGGCCGGCGTCGATTTCGGCGTGGCGGTCAACCCCGAGTTCCTGCGCGAAAGTACCGCGATCAAGGACTACGACCAGCCTCCGATGACTGTCATCGGCGAACTGGACAGCGCCAGCGGCGACGTGCTGCAGGCGATCTACGAAGAGCTCGACGCCCCGATCATCCGCAAGCCGATCGAAGTGGCCGAGATGATCAAGTACACCTGCAACGTCTGGCACGCCACCAAGGTGACCTTCGCCAACGAGATCGGCAACATCGCCAAGGCGGTCGGCGTCGATGGTCGCGAAGTGATGGACGTGGTCTGCCAGGACAAGGCCCTGAACCTGTCGCAGTACTACATGCGCCCAGGCTTCGCCTTCGGCGGTTCGTGCCTGCCCAAGGACGTGCGCGCCCTCACCTATCGCGCTGCCAGCCTCGACGTGAAGGCGCCGCTGCTCGACTCGCTGATGCGCAGCAACGAGTCGCAGGTGCAGAACGCCTTCGACATCATCGAAAGCCACGACAAGCGCAAGATCGCCCTGCTCGGCCTGAGCTTCAAGGCCGGCACCGACGACCTGCGCGAAAGCCCGCTGGTGGAACTGGCCGAGCGCCTGATCGGCAAGGGCTACGAGCTGAACATCTACGACCAGAACGTCGAGTACGCCCGTGTCCACGGCGCCAACAAGGACTACATCGAGTCGAAGATCCCGCATGTCTCGTCGCTGCTCAACGCCGACTTCCAGCAGGTGGTCGATGGCGCCGACATCATCATCCTCGGCAACCGCGACGAGCAGTTCCGTGCCCTGGCCCAGCAGGCGCCGGAAGGCAAGCAGGTGATCGACCTGGTCGGCTTCATGAGCAAGCCCACCAGCACCCTCACCCGCACCGAAGGCATCTGCTGGTAAGCCAGCCCGACGCGGGGCCGGCCGGCTCCGCACTTCCCTGATTCTCGCGACGGATGCTGAACATGCAAAGGCTCCAGACAGTGCTGTTGCAGTGCGCCGGATGGCTGCTCTACATGAGCCTGCTCATGCTGATCGCCCTGGCCCTGCCCAGCGATATCTTCGATTCGCAATCGAAGCACTTCATCTTCCTGGTCGGCGCAGTCGGCATCTGGCGCTACTCCATGGGCGCCACCCATTTCATCCGCGGCATGATCTTCCTGTACCTGGTCTACCCCTACCTGCGCCGCAAGGTGCAGAAGCTGGGCAAGGCAGCCGAACCGTCTCATGTGTACCTGATGGTCACCAGCTTTCGCATCGATGCGCTGACCACCGCCCAGGTGTACAGCTCGGTGATCCGCGAAGCGATCGAATGCGGCTACCCGACCACCGTGGTCTGCTCGCTGGTGGAGAAGTCCGACGAGTTGCTGGTCAAGAGCCTGTGGGCCAAGTTCAACCCGCCCGAACACGTCGCCCTGGACTTCGTGCGCATCGCCGGTACCGGCAAGCGCGACGGCCTGGCCTACGGTTTTCGCGCCATCTCGCGGATGCTGCCGGACGAAAACGCGGTGGTCGCGGTGATCGACGGCGACACCGTGCTGGCCGATGGCGTGGTACGCAAGACCGTGCCCTGGTTCAAGCTCTACCCCAATGTCGGTGGCCTGACCACCAACGAATTCTGCGAAGTGCGCGGCGGCTACATCATGAGCGAGTGGCACAAGCTGCGCTTCGCCCAGCGCCACATCAACATGTGCTCGATGGCGCTGTCCAAGCGCGTGCTGACCATGACCGGGCGCATGTCGATGTTCCGCGCAAGCGTGGTCACCAACCCTGAGTTCATCGCCGACGTCGAGAGCGACTCGCTGATGCACTGGCGCCTGGGCCGCTTCAAGTTCCTCACCGGCGACGACAAGTCGAGCTGGTTCAGCCTGATGCGCCTGGGCTACGACACCTTCTACGTGCCGGACGCGGCGATCAACACGGTCGAGCATCCGCCGGAGAAGAGCTTCGTCAAGGCCAGCCGCAAGCTGATGTACCGCTGGTACGGCAACAACCTGCGGCAGAACTCCCGTGCCCTGGGCCTGGGCCTCAAGCGCCTGGGGCTGTTCACCAGCATCGTGCTGCTCGACCAGCGTGTGTCGATGTGGACCAGCCTGCTGGGCCTGACCGTGGCGGTGATCGCCAGCTTCAAGTTCGGCCTGCAGTTCCTGCTGGTGTACCTGCTGTGGATCGGCATCACCCGCCTGATCCTCACCATCATGCTGCTGTGCTCGGGCCACAGCGTCGGCCCGGCCTACCCGCTGATCCTCTATTACAACCAGATCGTCGGCGCACTGATGAAGATCTACGTGTTCTTCCGCCTCGACAAGCAGTCCTGGACCCGGCAGCCGACTGCCCTGAAACGTGACCTCGCCAGCTTTCAACAATGGTTCAACACCTGGTCCTCTCGGACCATGACCTTCTCGGCCGCCAGCATCTTCGTCGCTGTGCTGTTCATGGTCGTGTGAGCCCAACCCGGATCGATCCAACAGGAACAAATCACCATGAATACCGCCGTGAACGTCAACGTCGTGCATGAGTCCGAAGCCCAGCGCCAGCACGCCCGGGTGCGCATCCCGGCCAAGCTGCGCTATCTGGACAGCGAGCGCCAGCCGCAGGATGTGAAGGTCGACGACCTCTCCGCCGGTGGTCTGTCGTTCCATGCCAAAAAAGCCCTTCCGGTCGGCGATGTCGTGCGTGGTCGCCTGCAGTTCGTGGTCGACAACCTGGGGCTGTCGATGGACATCGAGTTCCTGGTGCGCTCGAGCGATCCACAAAGCGGCCGCACCGGTGTCGAATTCCAGAACCTGGAACCGCGTGATATCGCGACCCTGCGCCACATCATCACCTCCCACCTGTCCGGTGAGCTGATCAGCGTCGGTGACGTGCTCAGTACCCTGCAGCGCGACAACTTCACCAAGGCGCGCAAGCAGAAGGATTCGGGCTCGGGCCTCAGCGCCTTCGGTCGCCTGCGTGCCGTCACCGTCACCCTGGGCGTGTTCGTGGTCGGCATCGCCGCCTTCGGCTTCGTCGCCAAGTCACTGTACGGCCTGTACTTCGTCAGCCACGCCGAGGCCGGCGTGGTCGCGGTACCGACCACCAACGTCACCATGCCCCGCGACGGCAGCATGCAGAGCCTGGTGGAAAACGGTGCGCAGGTGGTCAAGGGCGCGCCGCTGGCGACCTTCAACACCAGCATGCTCGACCTGCTCAAGGGCCATCTGGACGACTCGCAACTGGAGCCTGCCAAGGTCGAGGAGCTGTTCGGCAAGCAGCTTTCCGGCACCCTCACCAGCCCCTGCGATTGCGTGGTCGCCCGCCAGTTGGTGGATGACGGCCAGTACGCCAGCAAGGGCCAGGCGGTTTACCAACTGATCCCGCGCACCACCAACCCGATGGTCGAGGCGCGCTTCAGCTATCGCCAGTTCGACGAGGTCAAGCCAGGTACCCGGGTCAACTTCCAGATCGCCGGCGAAGACAACGTGCGCACCGGTGTGATCGTCGGCAGCGCCAGCCTGGACAACGACAACCTGGCTTCGGACATTCGCGTGCAGATCAAGCCTGACGAGTCGCTGCCTGCAGAGCTGGCCGGCCGCCCGGCCTCGGTGAACAGCGACCGCGGTCCCTCGCTGAACTGGCTGATCGACAAGGCCGTGGCCCGCGGGCTCTGAGGGGGATAGGACGATGACCCCGAACAATTACACCTGTGCTCCTGTGGGAGCGGG
>NZ_JBNFMU010000015.1:0-4775 GCF_049942315.1 Pseudomonas wayambapalatensis | reverse complement strand
CATGCGGCATGCAGCTTGCCATTCACCGCTCTCACTCCAGATTCTAATCCCCTATCAAGACACAAGCGGCGGTTCGGCGCTCCGACTTGCCCGCGAACACGGGCGTAGCCCGTGCCAGGCACCGCGGTGTGCTTTTCGCGGGCAAGCCCGCTCCTACAAGAGGTTCTCGGTCTGTCAGAGGCGGAACCGGCTGATCATCTGCTGCAATTGCCCACCCAGTCGCGCCAGTTCGACGCTGGACACCGAGGTCTGCTCACTGGCCTCGGCGGTCTGTTCGGAAATATCCCTCACCGTCACCACGCTGCGGCTGATCTCCTCGGCCACAGCGCTCTGCTGCTCGGAGGCTGCAGCAATCTGCTGGTTCATCAACTGGATGCCCGATACCCGCTGAGTGATGCCCTCCAGCGCAACGCCGGCCTCACGTACCAGTGCCACGCTGCTTTCGGTCAGGCTCTGGCTTTCTTCCATCAGGTCGCTGACCGAGCGCGTGCCTTGCTCCAGGCTGCTGATCGCCGATTCGATTTCTTCGGTCGAGGCCTGGGTACGCTGCGCCAGGCTGCGTACCTCGTCGGCGACCACGGCAAAACCACGACCGGCCTCGCCAGCGCGGGCGGCCTCGATGGCGGCGTTGAGCGCCAGCAGGTTGGTCTGCTCGGCCACCGCCTTGATCACGTCCATCACCTTGCCGATACGCTGGCTTTCGTTGCGCAGGGCGTCCATCGCCTCATTGGTGGCGTCGACCTGGCTGGCCAGGCGGCCGATCTGGGTCACGGCGCGGGTGACCACACTGTCGCCTTCGCGGGCCTCGAGATCGGTGGCGCTGGCGGCCACCGAGGCTTCGCCAGCATTGCGCGCCACTTCCTGCACGGTGGCGGCCATTTCCTGCATCGCGGTGGCGACCTGGTCGGTCTCCTGGCGCTGGCTGCTGGCGCCGGCGCTGGTTTGCGCGGTGATCGCCGAGAGCTCTTCGGTAGCACTGGCAATCTGCGAGATGCCGTCGCGCACGCCGCCGATCAGTTGGCGTAGCTTGGTAGTCATGCCATGCAGGCTGTTCTGCAACTGGCCGAGTTCATCACGGCGACTGCTGCTGGGTTGCTCGCCCAAGTTGCCGTCGGCCACCTCCTCCAGGGCGTGCAGAACCCGTTGCAGCGGCTGGCTGATCTGCCGGGCGATCAGTATCGCCAGCAGGGCGCCGAGCAGCAGGGCGAGGGCGGTGGTGGCGAACTGCAGCGTCTTGGTGAACTGGCTGTCATTGACCACGGCCACCGCTTGGCTGTCAAGCAATTGGCCGATCAGGGTGGTGAGGGTCGCGACGTCATTGCCCATGTTGGCGCGGTAGTCCATCAGTTTGCGGGTTTCGCCGCGGAAGGCCTCGACGGCGGCGGCGTAGGCACGCACCTGTTCGTTTAGTTGGCGGAATTCGTCGGCGAACTGGCCATTGAATGTCGCGGTCAGGGTCGGCAGGTCGTTCACCGTGGTGGCGATCTGCGCATTCATCACCTGCTCGGTGTCTGCGTTGGTGTTGCCGGTGTAGCCACGTACCTGGTAGCGCAGCAGGATCAGGTTCTCGCGAATCTGGTTGATCGCTTCGCTGCGCACGTAGCGCTGTTCGGCGTCGGGCAACGCGCGGAGCTGCTTGCGGATGCCGTCGATCGTGGCGAACGACTGGGTTGCAAGCGCGCCCATCTCTTTTTGCGCCGCGCGCATGGTGCGGTACGACTGCAGGCTCAGTTCCTGGTTGCGGGCGTAGGCCTGCAGGGTCTGCTCGGCCTTGTCGAGGGTCTGCAGGTTGGTCGCGTTGCGCATGATGCCGTGGAGTTTCGTCAAACGGGCCTGGAAGGCCGCCAGTGTCTGTTGCAACGCCTTGTCTTGTGCTTCGTCGCCACTGGACATGGCGTGTTGCAGGCGCGCCTCGCGCAGATCGCCCAGGGCATCGTTGAGGGCGGAAACATCGCTGACCACTTCGCTGCGCCGCACCATGCTGCCCAGGGCGTCCCAGCCAATCAGCGACTGGGCCAGGGTCAGCACGAGGACCAGGCCAAAACCGAGGCCAAGTTTGTGTGCGATCTTCAGATCGCCGAACCAGGTGAACATCTGCTGCTGTGCTCCTTTTCTTGTGCGTTGGAGGAGAGCCGAAGGCTGATCCTGTTACCGGATTTAGTCATCTATATGAATTATCGGCAGCCTTGCAACAATCTGAAAAGGGTTTGCAGAAAAATAATGGCATATAGCCATTAATTGGTTCGTTGTGCGTGTTGCGGTTCGCAGGCCAGTTGCCAGGGATGGGCAATCGCGTGCAGATTTGTGGCTTCTCGCGATGAGCAGACCTCCAATTGACAACGCCCTCTCAGGAACAAGGACGATGAGTCATTCCTCGCAATTCACCTTGCTCGGCAAGCGGCGCTTCCTGCCGTTCTTCATCACCCAGTCGCTGGGTGCCTTCAACGACAACCTGTTCAAGCAGTCGCTGATCCTGGCGATCCTCTACAAGCTCAGCCTGGAGGGCGACCGTTCGATCTGGGTCAACCTCTGCGCGCTGCTGTTCATCCTGCCGTTCTTCCTGTTCTCGGCGCTGGCCGGGCAGTTTGGCGAGAAGTTCGCCAAGGATGCGCTGATCCGTGCGATCAAGCTGGCTGAAGTGGTGATCATGGTGATTGGCGCGGTGGGCTTTCTCAGTGATCACCTGGAACTGATGCTGCTGACATTGTTTGCCATGGGCACTCATTCGGCGCTGTTCGGGCCGGTGAAGTACTCGATCCTGCCCCAGGCCTTGCGCGAAGACGAACTGGTCGGCGGCAACGGGCTGGTGGAAATGGGCACCTTCCTGGCGATCCTGGCCGGTACCATCGGTGCCGGGGTGATGATGTCCTCGGGCAACTACGCCACGGTGGTGGCCGGAGGCATCGTCGGCACTGCGGTGCTCGGCTACCTGGCCAGCCGCTGGATCCCGCGGGCGGCGGCGGTGGCGCCGCAGATGAAGCTGGATTGGAATATCTTCAAGCAGTCCTGGGCCACCTTGCGCCTGGGCTTGGGGCAGACCCCGGCGGTGTCGCGCTCGATCGTCGGCAACTCGTGGTTCTGGTTCGTCGGGGCGATCTACCTGACGCAGATCCCGGCCTATGCCAAGGACTGGCTGCACGGCGACGAGACCGTGGTCACGCTGGTGCTGACGCTGTTCTCGGTGGGCATTGCCGTCGGTTCGCTGTTGTGCGAACGCCTGAGCGGGCGCAAGGTGGAGATCGGCCTGGTGCCGTTCGGCTCGTTCGGCCTGACCCTGTTCGGCCTGCTCTGGTGGTGGCATTCGGGTGATGTGCCAGCCGCTGCTGCGCCACACGATTGGCTGAGCCTGTTGGGCATGAGCCAGGCCTGGTGGATCATGGTCTCGATCGTCGGGCTTGGTGTGTTCGGCGGTTTCTACATCGTGCCGCTGTACGCCTTGATCCAGGCGCGTACGCCTGAAGACCAGCGCGCCCGGGTGATCGCCGCGAACAACATCCTCAATGCCCTGTTCATGGTGGTCTCGGCGATCGTCACCATCGTCCTCTTGAGCCTGGCCGACCTGAGCATCCCGCAGCTGTTCCTGGTGGTGTCGCTGCTCAACATTGCGGTCAACGCCTACATCTTCCGCATTGTTCCTGAATTCACCATGCGCTTCCTGATCTGGCTGCTCAGCCATTCGATGTACCGCGTCGAGCACCGCGACCTCGATCGTATCCCTGACGAGGGGGCGGCGCTGTTGGTGTGCAACCATGTGTCGTTCGTCGATGCGCTGCTGATCGGCGGTGCGATCCGCCGACCGATCCGTTTCGTCATGTACTACAAGATCTACAACCTGCCGGTGCTCAACTTCGTGTTCCGCACTGCCGGGGCCATCCCGATTGCCGGGCGCAGTGAGGACGAGGCGACGTACGAGCGGGCCTTTGCGCGCATTGCCGAGTACCTGCGGGCCGGTGAGGTGGTGTGCATCTTCCCGGAAGGCAAGCTGACCGCCGATGGTGAGATCGATGTGTTCAAGGGCGGGGTCAACAAAATTCTCCAGGAAACCCCGGTGCCGGTGATTCCGCTGGCTTTGCAGGGGCTGTGGGGGAGCTTCTTCAGTCGCGATCCGGCCAAGGGCTTTCTGCGCCGGTTATGGTCGCGGGTGACCCTGGTGGCCGGTGCCGCCATCCCGGTGGAGGCGGCCCAGCCTGAAGCGCTGCGCGAGAAGGTCAGTGCCCTGCGCGGCGACTTGCGTTGAGGGAAAGGGCGAAGGTCAGCTGGCGCTGACCTTCAGGCCGATCAGGCCGGCGACGATCAGCGCAACGCTGAGCAGTCGTACCAGTGCCATGGATTCGCCGAACAGGATGATCCCGGCGATTACCGTGCCGATCGCGCCGACGCCGGTCCAGATGGCGTAGGCAGTGCCCAGCGGCAATTCCTTCATGGCCAGGCCAAGCAGGCCCAGGCTCACGGCCATGGCGGCGACGGTCAGTGCGGTGGGGAGTGGGCGAGTGAAGCCATCGGTGTATTTGAGGCCGACAGCCCAGCCGACTTCGAACAGGCCGGCGAAGAACAGGATGATCCAGGACATGATGATTCTCCATCGTTGAAAGATGGGGCCGTCCCCGGATTGGTCACGCGTTGCGTCGTGAGGTCGTCCTCACAGTGCGCACTATATTGCACATCTGTAGGGTTGCAGGCAAGTGGTGGCTGTCCGGGCCTCTTCGCGGGCAAGTCGCGGCGGCGAACCGCCGCTTGTGTCTTGATAGGGGATTAGAATCTGGAGTGAGAGCGGT
>NZ_JBNFMU010000014.1:0-5016 GCF_049942315.1 Pseudomonas wayambapalatensis | reverse complement strand
TTGTTCTTGTGTTGTCTGGACTGGCCTCTTCGCGGGCAAGCCCGCTCCTACTGAGGTCGCATGGGGCCTTGTGGGAGCGGGCTTGCCCGCGAAAAAGCCACCACCGAACTATCGGACAAACACCTGCGGCGTGGTGGTGGACATGTCACCCCCTGGCAGCTTGATGTTCTTCACCTTCTCCAGCGTATTCGGATCGAACACCGCCAGGTCGTTGAAGGTCCCGCCCAGGTAGAGCTTGTCGCCAGCCTTGTCGAAGGTCACGCAGTAGTAGGTATGGTCCAGGTTCGCCGCCTTGACCAGCTTGCGCTGCTTGATGTCGTAGCGGGCCAGGCGGTTGAGCACACCGTAGATCTGGTTCGGATCCTTGGGCGAGCGCAGCCCGGTGAAGTACAGCTCGGTCAGGTCGGCAAACTCCTGGGTGTGGGTCTTGCCGGTCTTGAGGTCCACGCTCAGGTAGCCGTACAGCAGCTCGGCGGTTGCCGGGTCCTGTTTCTCATCCTTGAACTTGGCGATGGTGTACAGCATCGAGAACTCGTGGCGCGGGCTCTGGTGCGGCCAGAAGTACAGCACGTCCGGCGCGCTGTAGCCCTTGCGATTCCAGTTGCGCAGGGGCAGCGCCACTTCGTACTTGCCGGTCTTGACGTCCATCTTGTAGATATCCGGCCCGGCGACGAACAGGCTGCCATCGTCGGCGGCACGCATCAGGTAGACCTGGCGCGGCATGGGGAAGGTGCGCACCGGCTTGGCCCCTACCCCGTCAGCCGTGCTGAACACCTCAAGGCGTGGTGTTTTGACCACGTAGTGGTCGTTCAATCGCTGGGTTGGATTGACCGTGGCATAGACCTCCTTGCCGTCGGGGCTGATGGCGAAGGAATACATCGACTTGCCCACCTCGCCCGGCACGCTCGACAGGTTGGCGTGGAAGGTGGTCGTGCAGGTGTCCAGATCGATGCCATAGATGTCGGCATAGTGATTGTTGAGGATGTAGGCCGTGCGGTTGTCCGGCGCCATCATCGCCGTGCCCGGGCCGAAGGCGTCCGGCAGGCGACAGCTCTTGAACAGCGTGTCGCTGGCCACATCCACCACGTGCAGGTTGTTCGGGTAGTTGGTGGCGATCAGGTACTCATGGCCAGGCTTGAGTGCCGGCCCGGCGGCGCCGTCGGTGGCGTGCACGGCCAGTGTCGCGGCGCAGGTGGCGACGCTTAGCGCCAGTTGCGCGCAGAATCCAGGTTTCATGCGGTTTCCCCTTGTCGTTCTTGTCGGGCCGGTCACTTGTCTTTCGGGAATACGGTGCCGAGGTTGCGCCAATCGTCCTGCGAGTTGCTCGCCTGGGCGTTCCAGTCCTGGTAGGTGCTCATCATGTCGGGCACCTGGGCCGGCCACCAGCAAGGGTCGGAGCAGCCGTACAGGTCAGCCTCCATGGGCTGGCACAGCGAGCTGACGCCACCAAAGGCGTCCACTTCCCAGCCTGGGTCGGTGGTGGCGGTACAACCGGCCACCGCGCTCATGGCCATGACTTCTTCGACGCGGTCTTCGGCGGCAGCCTGTTCAAGAATGCGCGCCTTGTTGTTCAGGGGCTTCAAGTGCTTCATGTCAGTGCGCCTTGCGAGGAGTGATGTAGCGATCGATGAAGGCCGGGTTGGCGGCCATGATGCGGCTGTAGACCTCGATGCCGAAGTCGACCCAGTCGCGCATCAGTTCGCAGTAGTGGTAGGTCGGGTGCTGCGGGTCGCCGTAGCGCGCGTAGCTCTCGTGATAGCAGCCACCGGAGCACAGGTTGCGGATGCGACAGCTGTCGCAACCTGTGCCGCTGCGGTCCAGGCGCTGGGACAGGAAATCGTTGAGTTCGACCTGCTTGACCGCCGTGTGCACGTTGCCGAAGGTCGGCAGGCTGGAGCCGGTGAAGCGGTGGCACAGGTTCAGCTCGCCCTCATGATCGACCGCCAGCATCTTCAGGCCCGCGCCGCATGGCAGCGCCTTCTTGTGCCCCTCGTGGATGTCGGTGATCAGTTGGTGCAGGTTGGAGAAACCGATGTTGCGGTGCTGCAACGCCGCCTCCAGGTACTGGCGACCCAGCGCCTTCATGTTGGCGAACACCTGCACCAGTTCTTCGCCGGTCAGGTTGAAGTCGGCCATGTCGCCCGATGTCACCGGGGCGAAGCCCACTTCGGCAAAGCCCAGCTCGTTGAACAAGTGGTTCCAGATGGTCTGGACATCGGTGATGCCGCGGGTAAGGGTCACCCTGGCGCCGACCGGGCGGCTGTCATAGCGCGACAGCAGCATGTCGGCCTTGCGCCGCACCACATCGTAGGTGCCCTGCCCGCCCACGGTGATGCGGTTGCGGTCGTGCACGGTCTTGGGCCCGTCGATGCTCACCGACAGCCCGAAGCGATGGGCATTGAGCCAGTCGACGATCTCTTCGGTGAGCAGCGTGGCATTGGTGGTCATGATGAACTCCACCTGCTTGCCGGCTTCGGCGAAACGCCGCTCGCAGTAGGCGACCATGTGCTCGATCAAGGGCCGGTTGGACAGCGGCTCGCCGCCGAAGAACACCACGCTGTAGCGAGTCTCGTCAGGCGACTCCTTGAGCAGCATCTCCACCGAAGCCTCGGCGGTGGCGGTGCTCATCTTGCGCCCTGCCGAAGGTTTGTCGAGGTCTTCCTTGTAGCAATAGGTACAGCTCAGGTTGCAGCCCGTGTTGACGTTGAGCACCACCGTATTGAGCGCGGTGCGCTCGACCTGCTTGAGGGCGATTTCCGGGGTCAGCGGCGAACCGTCGCTGACCAGCTCCAGTGCGATCAACTCGCGCAGGGTGTCCTGGATATCGTCGCCCGCAAACTGCTGGCCAAGGCGCTGTATCAGCTCTTCGGCCGAGCAGCCTTGCTGGCGCAGGGTGTCGATGATGCCGCCGGTCACCGCGTCAGCGGTGAACAGCGAACTGCTGGGGATATGGAACAGCATGCGGTCGGCATCGACCTGCACTTCATGCAGGTTGCGTTCGACCAGATTCAGTAGTGCGCCCATGGTGATCTCCCGATAATCGATCCGTTGGAAAAAACCGTGCCTGCTGCCCTTATGGCAGCGGCGGGTTGTTCCAGCGCTGGACGGTGACGATCATGTGGCCTTCACCCGTCTGCCCGCCGTCAGCCAGCGTGGCAATGACTTTCAGGTTGCCGGCGTTGTTGGTCATCATCTTGCGCGCCGGGTTCGGGCCGGCACCGCCGGGTACGAACACACCGTCGGCCTGCATCTGCCCGGCGAACTTCACGTCTTCGTCCTCGACGGCACGTTCGTTGAACGGCTCGACCTTCCAGGTGGCCGGCAGATAACCGATGCGCAACGGTTGGCCATTGGCGTCCTTGCCCCACGCCTCGGCCTCGAAGCGCCCCTGGACCTTGGGTATCGAAGCGCCGTTCTCGCCGATGCGTGCAATGGAGAACGCCGGCACCACCTTGACCTCATCGACCTTGTCGTAGACCGCAAGATTCAAGCCCTTGAGCGTGCCCACCGTCACCTGGCGCTCGCCAGGTGCTGCATCGGCTGCGGCGCGGGCCTTGACCCGAACCAGGGTTGGAGTCTGTTCCAGAATCTCGGTCACCTGCACACCGGCACCCAGCTCGGGCTTGCCGGACAGGCCGCTGCCCACCAAGGTGATCTCGCGCTCGTCCCCGGCCTTGATGAAGGCCGGTTGCACCGCCAGCAGGCGCGCCTTGCCCTCCTTCGCTGCGGTGAAATCGAGGCCGCGCTCGTCGTGCTCGGCCTCGAACATGCGCCCTTTCATCTCGCCATCGAGGGCCGCGAAGACCTGGCGCATCGTGCTGTCGCCGACCTTCACGTTACCGCGCCACTCATAGCCGTTGTAGAGGATCGCCGAGCCGCTGCCGTTGAACGGCGTGCCGTCAGCGTACTGCCCCTTGACTTCGACCTTGAAGCTGTCGCCCTGGTCGGCACTGACCGTCATCACGCCCCGGACATCGCCTTTGGCGAGCATATGACCACTGAACGCCCACTGCCCCGGCAATGCGTCGGCCTTGGGCTTGGCCTTTTGCCACGCGCTCCAGGCGGGGCTTTCCAGCGGGAAGCGCTTGGCCAGGTCCGGCACCACTTGCTTGAGGGCGATTTCCAGCCAGTCGCGGTCGCGTGCCTGGGCCTGGTATTCGAGAGACGGCCACTGGCCGAGGTGGAAGTTGACCAGGTGTTCCCATTCCTGCGCTGGGCGCCGCTGCAATGCGACGCGAGCACCGGAGTGGCAGCGGCCGCAGGTTTCGGCCAATTGCGTATCGAAGTGTTCGACGGTATTGAGCCGGCGTTCCATGGCGTAGCGCACGCCGTCGGTCTCGCTCGGCGCCAGGCCCTGCTTGTCGGCCAGGTACTTGACCAAGGTGCGGCGCTCGTCGTCGCTGATCTGCAGGCCGTGCATCACCTGCATGCGGGCGATGCTCATCAGCCAGCCTTCAGGGGTCTTACGCTGGTGGCTGATGCGGCTGTAGGCATCGTTGCCCTCTGGGATGTGGCACCCCATGCACTTGTTCTGCAAAATCGCCGGGCCCGGTTCGGCCGCCATGGCCTGGGCGCTCAGCAGGGCGGCGGCGACCAGCGCCAATGTGCCCGCCTGCTGCCGGAGTCGAGTCGTCTTCAAGATCAGACCTCCACGGTGTTGTTCTTATCGTTATCGCACGCTTGGATACCGCCGGTGCATGTGACAGTGGCAATACAGGAAGTGTGCCAGGTGTTTGGAAGTGGCGCTTTTTCAGTGACTTGAGCTGCTTTGAGCGCTTTATCCCAGTGAGTTGCGGCGGGTCGGAACGTCCCAATTCGCGACAGGTTGTTTCAGGTTGAGACAGCGGTATCGGTGGTGGCCTTTTCGCGGGCAAGCCCGCTCCTACAGATATTGAATCCTGCACCAACCCGTAGGAGCGGGCTTGCCCGCGAAAAGGCCACCACCGATACCGCTGTCTCAACCTGAAACAACCTGTCGCGAATTGGGACGTTCCGACCCGCCGCAACTCACTGGGA
>NZ_JBNFMU010000013.1:0-5867 GCF_049942315.1 Pseudomonas wayambapalatensis | reverse complement strand
GATCGACCCGCAGTTCTCGCGAAAGTACTGCAGCATGCTCGCGTCATCGTCCAATGCCGGGCCCGGCAGCACTTCCTCGACCGTGATCGCCCGCAACGCCGGGGCCTGCATGATCGAGCGCATCAGACGGCTGCCCTGGATGGCCTCGTCGATGTCTTTCTGCGTGCTCAGGTAGTTCGGATCGATCAGCGCAGGCTCACGCGGATCGCGTGAGGCGATGCGGACTTCGCCGCGGCTGGTCGGTCGGCACGGATTGAAGCACAGCAGGAAACCCGAGTAAGGCTCCGGCTGCAGACTGGCCTTGTTGTTCTTGGGAATCTGGTACGACAGCGGGTTGAAGTACAACTGCAGGTTCGGGTGCGCCTGTTGGGCATCGCTGCGGAAGAACCCACCGGACTGGTTGACGCTCAGCGCCAGCGGCCCCTTGCGGGTCAGCAGGTATTGCAGGCCAAGCCGCAGCTTGCCCAGCAGCGAGCCGAACACATCGTTCAAGGTCGGGATATTGGCCTTGTAGTAGTAGCTCACGCACAGGTGGTCTTGCAGGTTCTTGCCCACTGCCGGTAAGTGGTGACGGGTGTCGATGCCGTGCCGGTCGAGCAGGGCGCGGTCGCCGATGCCGGAAAGTTGCAGGATCTTTGGCGTGTCCACCGCACCGGCCGCCAGGATCACCTCGCGCCGGGCACGGAACTCGCGCGCCATGCCGTTCTGCGAAATGCGTACGCCGACCGCGCGCTTGCCCTCGAGCAGCACCTGTTCGACCAAGGCGTGATGCTCGATGTGCAGGTTCGGGCGACCCAGCGCCGGGTGCAGGTAGGCGAAGCTGCTGGAGCTGCGTCGTCCATCACGCACGTTGACGTCATAGATGCCGGCCCCTTCGAAGTGCTTGCCGTTGAAGTCTTCGCTGCGCGGATAGCCCAGTTGCGCGCAACCCTCGAGAAACACATCGCAGATCGGATGGGCCTGGCCTTTCATCGGGGTGATGCCGATCGGCCCGTTGGCGCCGTGGTATTCACTGGCCCCGGCCGGGTGCGATTCGAGCTTGCGAAAATACGGCAGCACGTCCTTGAACGACCAGCCCTCGGCGCCATTGGCGGCCCAGTCATCGAAATCATGGGCCTGGCCGCGCACGTAGATCATCGCGTTGATCGAACCCGAGCCGCCTTGCACCTTGCCGCGCGGTGCATACAGGTTGCGCCCGGCCAGATGGGCCTGGGGCTGGGTGTAGTACATCCAGTTGAAGGTGGGGTTGTAGTAGAGCTTGGCGAAGCCCACCGGCAGCTTGAACCATGGCGAGCTGTCCTTGCCGCCGGCTTCGAGCAGCAGCACGCTGTGGCGCCCCGACTCGCTCAGGCGCGCGGCGAGGATGCAGCCGGCCGAGCCTGCGCCGGCGATGATGTAGTCAAAATCGTTCATGTATCGCTAACCCTGTGAATAGAGGGCCGCCCCGAGGCCGGGGCGGCTTGACGCTCAACCTTTGGCCGGCGAGGCGTCCTTGACGTCGACCGGATGCGGCGCCATCTGCAGGTGCAGGCGCTCGCCTTCGTAGCCTGAGTGACGGCGTACCACGTCCATGTCCAGCTCGACCCCGAGGCCCGGCTCGCGGGACGGGATGATGTAGCCGTCCTCCCATTGCAGAGGCTTGTTGAGGATTTCGGCGTGGAAGCCATCCCAGGTGCCGATGCTTTCCTGGATCAGGAAGTTCGGCGTACAGGCCGCCAGCTGGAAACTCGCCGCCGCGCCGATCGGGCCGTTGTAGAGGTGCGGGGCGATCTGCGCGTAGTAGGCCTCGGCCATGCTGGCGATCTTCTTGCCCTCGAGCAGGCCGCCGCAGCGCCCGACGTTCATCTGCAGGATCGACGCACCGCCCGCCTGCAGCAGCTTGAAGAACTCGTACTTGGTGGTCAGGCGCTCGCCGGTGGCAACCGGAATGCTGGTCTTGGCCGCGACCTGGGCCATGGCCTCTTCCTGGCCCGGTGGGATCGGCTCTTCGAACCACAGCGGATCGTATTTTTCCAGGCGCTTGGCCAGGCGGATCGCCGACGACGGGACCATTTGCCCGTGGGTGCCGAACAGCAGGTCGCAACGGTTACCCACCGCTTCGCGGATGCGTTTGCAGAAGGTTTCGCAGCGCTCCAGCACCTCCAGCGACAGCTGATGGCCGGAGAACGCGGTGTAGGGGCCGGCCGGATCGAACTTCAGCGCGGTGAAGCCCAGTTGCATATTCTGCACGGCGCACTCGGCGGCCAGGTCCGGGTCGCTGTAGTCGTACTCGCCCTGGGCGTTGACCGGGTAGAGGTAGGTATAGGAGCGCAGGCGCTCGTGCACCTGGCCGCCGAGCAGCTCGTAGACCGGCTTGTTCGCGGCCTTGCCGATGATGTCCCAGCAGGCCATTTCCAGGCCGCTGACCACGCCCATCATGGTCAGGTCCGGGCGCTGGGTGAAACCGCTGGAGTAGGCGCGGCGGAAGAAGCGCTCGATATGGTGCGGGTCCTGGTCGAGCAGGTAGCGCGCGAACACGTCCTCGATGACCGGCACCATGGCGCGCGGGTGGAAGGTCGCGGCGTAGATCTCGCCGACGCCCTCGATGCCGCAGTCGGTCTTGAGGGTGACGAACAGCCAGTACATACCGCCGACATGCGGCGGTGGCACGGCCACCACGTGGGTTTGCAGGGATACGATCTTCATGCTTTGCCCGCCTTGGACTTGATGCGTTTGTTCAGGATGAGGGTGGCGACGACGCCGAGCAGGCCCATCACCACGACGTAGGAGAAGTAGATCTGGTAGCCGAGGAAGCCTGGGAAGTGATCGATGATCCAGCCGTTGAGCAGGGGCAGGAACACGTCAGGCGAGTAGCCGACCAGGGAGATGATGCCGATCGCCAGGCCCGTGACACGCAGCGGCACCTGGCAGTCGTCGAGGATGGCCCAGTACAGGCCGCGGATGGCGTAGGTCATCAGGCCGATGAAGATCACCAGGAACACCAGCACGCCCAGCACCCGCAGGCTCGGCAGCACGATCAGGCCGATCATGCCGACGGCGGCGAGGACCATGGCCCAGGCCAGCACGCCGGTCTTGGAGAAACGGTCACCCAGCCAGCCGCCGCCGATGCCGCCCAGCGGGCGCATCCACAGCTTGATGGTGGTGATCAGGCCGGCGGCGGTGGCGCTGAGGCCGAAGCCGCCCTCTTGCAGGTAGGCCGAGAAGCTGTAGGTGGCCCAGAAGAAGTGGTAGCCGCAGAACACGATGGCAGTGACCAGCCACAGTTCCGGGATCGCCATCAGGGTGCGCAGGTCGTGCAGCAGGTTGGCCTTTTCGCGGGCCTTGATGGTGTCGGCCTTGACCTGCGGGTCGCGAACCAGCATCAGCGCCAGGCCCAGGATCACGCAGCAGGCGGCGTAGAAGTGGATGACCCGGGTCAGGCCCACGGCACTGCCGCCGGCACTGTCGGCGACCTGGGCGAACAGGGCGATGGCGATGGTCGCCAGCAGCGCCTCGACCAGGCCTCGGCCGCCATCGAGCACACCGAAGAAGCGGCCTTGTTCGCTTTCGCCCGCGATCATCTTGACCCGCTTGATCAGCGAGGCCCAGAAGGTCAGGCCGGTGGTGATGCCAAAGCCGCAGAAGATCGCCAGCAGCGCTTCGAAGCCTGGCAACTGGGCGTACCAGACGCCGAGCAGGCCGGTGCCGACCAGCGAGAAGCTGATCAGGAAGCGCGGTGAAATGCGGTCGGCGAGCCAGCCGCTGGGCAGGTAGCTGACCAGGAAGGCGGTGCCGAGGATCGAGTACAGGTAGCCCAGCTCGCTGTTGCTGATCGACAGCGCCTCGAGCATGGTGCTCTGGTACACCTGGCGCAGGTACAGCATCGGGTAGATGGCGCCAGCGGCCAGCACCAGCAGGGCCAGTTGCAGGTAGCGCGAGAAGTTGGCAGAAGTGCTGGGCACGCTGAGCGCCTCGGTATTTATTGTTTTTTTCATTGTTGTTCTCGTGGGCGGATCTGTCGTCGGGGTTGTCGCAGGGCAGTGGAGCAGGGCACGCAGGCAGCGTGCCCTGCGCGGGTCAGTACTTGAGGACCACCAGGCGGGTCTGGGTGAATTCGAGCATGCCGTGCTTGCCGTCATCGCCGCCCAACCCCGAGCGTTTCCAGCCGGCGTGGTAGCCCTGGTAGGGGTCGGCAGGGGTGCGGTTGACGTACAGCTCGCCGGCTTCGATGGCGTTGGCCAGCTTCATGGCGCTGCGGTAGTTCTCGCTGTAGAGCACCGACGACAGCCCGAACTGGTGGTCGTTGGCCATGGCCAGGGCTTGGTCGAGGGTGTCGTAGGCCACTACCGGCAGCACCGGGCCGAAGGTCTCTTCCTGGACGATCTCCATGTCCTGGCGGCAGCCGCTGAGCAGCGTGGCCGGGTAGAAGTTGCCCGGGCCCTCGGGCAGGTAGCCGCCGGCTTCGATACGGGCCCCGGCCGCGACGGCGCGCTGCACCTTGGCGTGGATCTCGTCACGCGAGCCTGCACTGATCAGCGGGCCCATGCAGGCGGCATCCTCGGCGCGGTTGCCGATGCGCACGGCGGCGAATTTGTCGCGCAGCAGGGCGAGGAAGCGCTGGTGTACGCTGGCCTGCACATAGACGCGCTCGATGGCGGTGCACAGTTGGCCGCAGTGGGTGGTCTTGGAGGCGACGATGGCGGCGGCAGCGGCCTCCAGGTCGGCATCGGGCTCGATGATGGCCGGGGTCTTGCCGCCCAGTTCCAGCGACGGCTTGGCGATGTTGGCCTTGCAGTATTCGAGCACCGTGCGTCCGGCGCGTACGCTGCCGGTGAGGGTGATCATGCCGACTGCTGGCTGAGTGCACAGGGTGGCGGCAACGTCGTGCTGCATGGCCAGGATGTTGATCACCCCGTCGGGCAATTGCGCCTGCTGCACGGCGCGGGCGATGGCGAAGGCCGACAGCGGGGTGTTGTTGCTTGGGCGCACGACCACGGTGTTGCCGGCGATCAGCGCCGGGGCGACCTTGCGCAGCAGGGTGTAGACCGGGTAGTTGAACGGGATCAGGCAGGCGACCACGCCGATGGCTTCGCGCTTGAGCAGGATGGTTTCGTCGCGGGTGTCGCTGGGGATCACTTCGCCTTCGATGCGGCGTGCCCATTCGGCGTGGTAACGGGTGATCTCGGCGGCGTACAGCGCCTCGTTGCGGGCTTCGCCGGGGGCCTTGCCGGATTCGCAGGCCAGCGCTGCACCGATGTCGTCGGCGCAGGCTTCGAGGGCGTCGGCCAGGCGGCGCAGGTGCTGGGCGCGTTCGATCGAGGGCAGGGCGGCCCAGGCGCGCTGGGCGCGGCTGGCGGCTTCGACGGCCTGGATGGCCTGGGCAGGGCTGGCGGCGCTGACGCTGCCGACCTGCACGTCGGTGGCCGGGTCGAACACGCTCAGGGCGGGTTGCTCGGGGGCGACGACGAAGCGACCGTCGATGAAGTTGTGTTCTGTACGCATGAAGGTGTCCGCTTGCGGGGTGAACGGGCCCACAAGGGCTGGCGAGCGGGCACGGGGCGGCGCTGGCGCAACGGTTTTCTTGTGGGTTATGGCGAACAATTTGTCGCAGGGAGGGACGGGGAACAAACGATTAATGCGTGGGGGTAATGTGCTTAAAACGCATGTTACTTGAGGGGTGGTGGGGACTGCTTCGCGGGCAAGCGGGGCGCCGAACTGCCTACAACAGCTTTGCAATTTCTGAATACTGCGGTGTTAGCTGTGGGAGCAACTGTCTTGTTCAAAATCTAAAGGCCTGCCCAATCCCTGTGGGAGCGGGCTTGTCCCGCGATCACCGGCATAGCCGGTGCCATGCATCGCGGTGTTACTTTCGCGGGCAAGCCCGCTCC
>NZ_JBNFMU010000012.1:0-3985 GCF_049942315.1 Pseudomonas wayambapalatensis | reverse complement strand
TCGCATTCGCGGGTAAACCCGCTCCCACAGGGGGGCGATGTTTTTCTGGGCGATCACTATGATTCCGACCACCACCGTCGGATTTGGTCAAAATTTGTGCTATATTCCGCGCCCGCGATTTCCCTGCACACCAGAACCGGTCACTGACATGCAAGCAGCCAAACCACTCTACGACTATCCCAAGTACTGGGCCGAATGCTTCGGGCCAGCGCCTTTCCTGCCAATGAGCAGGGAGGAGATGGATCAGCTCGGCTGGGACTCCTGCGACATCATCATCGTGACCGGTGACGCCTACGTCGACCATCCGTCGTTCGGCATGGCCATCATCGGCCGCCTGCTGGAAGCCCAGGGCTTTCGCGTCGGCATCATCGCCCAGCCGAACTGGCAGTCCAAAGACGACTTTATGAAGCTCGGCGAGCCGAACCTGTTCTTCGGTGTCGCGGCCGGCAACATGGACTCGATGATCAACCGCTACACCGCCGACAAGAAGGTCCGTTCCGACGACGCCTACACGCCTGGTGGCCTGGCCGGCAGCCGTCCTGACCGCGCCAGCCTGGTGTACAGCCAGCGCTGCAAGGAAGCCTACAAGCACGTGCCGATCGTGCTCGGTGGCATCGAGGCGTCGCTGCGCCGCATCGCCCATTACGACTACTGGCAGGACAAGGTCCGCCACTCGATCCTGGTCGATGCCAGCGCCGATATCCTGCTGTTCGGCAATGCCGAGCGGGCGGTGGTCGAGGTTGCCCAGCGCTTGTCCAACGGCGAGAAGATCGAATCCATCACCGACGTGCGTGGCACTGCGTTCATCCGTCGTGACACCCCCGAGGGCTGGTACGAGATCGACTCCACCCGCATCGACCGTCCGGGCCGTGTCGACAAGATCATCAACCCCTACGTCAACACCCAGGATACCCAGGCCTGCGCCATCGAGCAGGCCAAGGGCGAGGTGGAAGACCCGAACGAAGCCAAGGTCGTACAGATTCTCGACAGCCCGCGCGTGACCCGCGAGAAGTCGGTGATCCGCCTGCCATCGTTCGAGAAGGTCCGCAACGACCCGGTGCTCTATGCCCACGCCAACCGCGTGCTGCACCTGGAGACCAACCCGGGCAACGCCCGCGCCCTGGTGCAGAAGCACGGTGAAGTGGATGTGTGGTTCAACCCGCCACCCATTCCCATGAGCACCGAGGAAATGGACTACGTGTTCGGCATGCCCTACGCGCGCGTGCCGCACCCGGCCTACGGCAAGGAGCGTATCCCGGCCTACGAGATGATCCGTTTCTCGGTGAACATCATGCGTGGCTGTTTCGGCGGCTGCACCTTCTGCTCGATCACCGAGCACGAAGGCCGGATCATCCAGAACCGCTCCCACGAATCGATCCTGCACGAGATCGAGGAGATGCGTGACAAGGTGCCGGGCTTCACCGGCGTGGTCTCCGACCTGGGCGGCCCGACCGCCAACATGTACCGCATCGCCTGCAAGAGCCACGAGATCGAGAAGCACTGCCGCAAGCCGTCATGCGTGTTCCCGGGGATCTGCGAGAACCTCAACACCGACCACAGCTCGCTGATTTCGCTGTATCGCAAGGCCCGCGCGTTGCCGGGGGTGAAGAAGATCCTCATCGCCTCGGGCCTGCGTTACGACCTGGCGGTCGAGTCGCCGGAGTACGTGAAGGAGCTGGTCACCCACCACGTAGGTGGCTACCTCAAGATCGCCCCGGAGCACACCGAGCGTGGTCCGCTGGACAAGATGATGAAGCCGGGCATCGGCAGCTACGACCGCTTCAAGCGCATGTTCGAGAAATACTCGAAAGAAGCGGGCAAGGAGCAGTACCTGATCCCGTACTTCATCGCGGCGCACCCAGGCACCACCGACGAAGACATGATGAACCTGGCCCTGTGGCTCAAGGGCAACGGTTTCCGCGCCGACCAGGTGCAGGCGTTCTACCCTTCGCCCATGGCCTCGGCCACGGCTATGTACCACTCGGGCAAGAATCCGCTGCGCAAGGTCACCTACAAGAGCGAGGGTGTGGAGATCGTCAAGAGCGACGAGCAGCGCCGCCTGCACAAGGCATTCCTGCGCTACCACGACCCGAAGGGCTGGCCGATGCTGCGTGAAGCGCTGACCCGCATGGGCCGCGCCGACCTGATCGGCCCGGGCAAGCACCAGTTGATCCCGCTGCACCAGCCGCAGACCGACAGCTACCAGAGCGCCCGTCGCAAGAACTCGACGCCTGCCGGTAGCCACAAGGTGGCCAAGGAGCAGAAGATCCTCACCCAGCACAACGGCCTGCCGCCGCGTGCCAGCGATGGCAGCAAGCCGTGGGACAAGCGCGAGAAGGCCAAGGCCGAGGCATTCGCCCGCAACCAGCAGGCGGCCAAGGAGCGCAAGGAAGCGGCCAAGGGCGGTGGTAAGAAGAAGCCGCGTCAGCCCGTTATCCCGCGCTGACCTCCAAGCCTGCATGGAGCATTGTGGGGGCGAAGCGCTGCCCCCACAGGCTCTGTAAAAGCTGTCAATCAGGCTTGTGATCGACCCACTTCGGTGCCACCGGGGCGATGAAGCTGTCCATGCCATCGAGCAACTCATCCGCCCGCTGACCGAGCAACAGCATCGCCCGGTGCTGCGGTCGCACGAAACCTTCCTCGACGATATGGTCGAGGAAGCCGCCAAGCTTTTCATAGAAACCATTCACATCCAGCAGCCCCAGTGGCTTGGCGTGATAGCCCAGTTGGCCCCAGGTCCAGACTTCGAACAATTCCTCCAACGTACCCAGCCCACCCGGCAGGGCGATAAAGGCATCGCTGAGTTCGGCCATGCGCGCCTTGCGAGCATGCATGCCGTCGACCACTTCCAGGCGCGTCAACCCTTTGTGGCCAACCTCGGCGTCCATCAGGCTCTGCGGGATGATGCCGATGACTTCGCCACCTGCCGCCATGGCAGCATCGGCGACGATGCCCATGAGGCCGACGGCGCCACCGCCGTAGACCAGGGTCAGGCCGCGGTGGGCGATGGCCTGGCCGAGGGCGATGGCGGCTTCACGATAGGCTGGGTTGGCGCCGATGCTGGCGCCGCAGAAGACACAGACGGAACGTACGGGCATTGCTTATCTCCAGTGCAGTTCACCCGCTGCGCAGGCAGTGGGGCACACAGGGTAAGGCGCAATGGCGCGTGCTCCAAGCGTCGAATTCACTCCGGTCGGGCGAACTCACAGACCGCTGCGCCGGTTGCGCCGCACGCATAGGCAGCCAACAGGCTGCGCATGAAATTTCCGAGATTCATGGCACTTGCTCCTAAATGAGAGGTTGTCCCATCGTCTATCAAGCAGGCATGATGTGCTCTTAGATTGTTTGTATACAATCCATTGAACAATACTACTGGCTGGCTCATTGATGGCCCTTGACTCAAATCAGCAAGGGTCTGGCCGGTTTCAGGCAGTCTCGCAATTGATAAAACCCTGCCAAGGAGATTCACGATGTTTGCGAAAGCTGTAGCGGTATCCCTGCTGACCCTCGCCAGCGCTTCTGTGTTCGCCGCCGAGTGCTCGGTGACCGTCGACTCGACTGACCAGATGTCCTTCAACACCAAGGAAATCGCCGTCGACAAGAGCTGCAAGGAGTTCACCGTCAAGCTGACCCACTCCGGCAGCCTGCCGAAGAACGTCATGGGTCACAACCTGGTGATCAGCAAGACCGCCGACATGCAGGCCATCGCCACCGAAGGCATGACCCAGGGTCTGGACAAGGACTACATCAAGGCTGACAACGCTGCGATCATCGCCCACACCAAGATGATCGGCGCGCCTGAGAAGGAAACCGAAGTGAAGTTCGATGCGACCAAGCTCGAAGCCGGTGGCGACTACAGCTTCTTCTGCACCTTCCCGGGCCACATCTCGATGATGAAGGGCAAGGTTGTCGTCAAGTAATGACAGCTGTGTAGGGCCTTAGGGCCCCATTCGCGGGCAAGCCCGCTCCCACAGGTTGTTCACTG
>NZ_JBNFMU010000011.1:0-2799 GCF_049942315.1 Pseudomonas wayambapalatensis | reverse complement strand
TTTAGATTTTGAACAAGACAGTTGCTCCTACGGGGGGCTGGGCTTGCCCGGGAAAGAGCGAACCGGTCAGAGCACCTGGCGCAGGAACGCCTGGGCCCGCGGATCCTTCGGCGCCGCGAAGAACGCTGCGGGCGCCGAATCTTCCAGCAACTTGCCATGGTCGAAGAACAGCACCCGGTCAGCCACTTCACGGGCAAAGCCCATCTCGTGGGTCACGCAGACCATGGTCATGCCTTCCTGAGCCAAGGTCTTCATGACATCCAGCACCTCACCGACCATTTCCGGGTCGAGTGCCGAGGTCGGCTCATCGAACAGCATCACCTTCGGGTCCATCGCCAGGGCACGGGCGATGGCCACCCGCTGCTGCTGCCCACCGGACAGGCGAGAGGGGTATTCATTGGCCTTCTGGCCGATGCCGACCTTCTCCAGCAACGCACGGGCCTTGGCTTCGCGGTCGGCCTTGCTGCGCTTGCGCACCACCTTCTGCGCCAGGCACAGGTTCTCCAGCACGGTCATGTGCGGGAACAGGTTGAAGTGCTGGAACACCATGCCGACTTCACGGCGGTAGGCGTTGATGTCGGTCTTGGGGTCTTCCAGGCGCAGCCCGTCGATGGCCACGTGGCCTTCGTCGAAATGCTCCAGGCCATTCAGGCAGCGCAGGAAGGTCGACTTGCCCGACCCCGAGGGGCCCAGCACCACCACCACCTCGCCCTTGGCGACCTGGGTGGAGACGTTGTCCACCGCACGCACCACCTGGCCGCGGGTGTCGAAGACTTTCAGCAGGTCACGGACTTCAATCACTTTGCGCAAGCCTCCGCTCGAGCCGGCTGGCAATGTGCGACAGCGGCAGGTTGATCAGCAGGTACAGGCCTGCCACGCAGAACCAGATCTCGAAGGTCGAGAACGACGTGGTGATCGCTTCGCGGCCACTCTTGGTCAGCTCGGTAATGGCGATCACCGACACCAGCGAGGTGTCCTTGACCAGGCTGATGAACTGCCCTGCCAGTGGCGGCAGCACGCGCTTGAACGCCTGAGGCAGGATCACATGGCGCATCGACTGGCTGGCATTCAGGCCCAGCGAGCGCGCCGCCTCGTTCTGCCCCTTGGCGATCGACTGCACGCCGGCACGGACGATCTCGGCCACATAGGCGCCGGTGAACAGCGCCAGCGCCGCCACCCCGGCGAACTCGCGGGACAGGTTGAGCACGGTGCCGATGAAGAAATAGAAGATGAAGATCTGCACCAGCAGCGGCGTACCGCGCACCAGTTCGACATACACCGTGGACAGGTCGCGCAGGGTCGGGTTGCTCGACAACCGGCACAGCCCGGCGAACAGGCCGATCACCAGGCCGAAGGCCCCGGAAAGCACCGAGATCCACAAGGTGGTCCACAGGCCCCAGGCCAGCGGGCCGGCCGCCCAGTGGCGAGTGACGCCGATCTGGTCGCCCTCGGCGACATCGTCACCACGGCTCAGTTGCAAACTGTCCTTGACCACCTCCAGCACTTGCACCTCGCCGTCCTCGCTCTTGAGCGTGACGCGGGCGTCGTTGCCGGACACGACGATTTCCTCGACGGTGCCGTAGGCCGCGGCGCGCTGCACGTCTTCGGCCTGGAAGGCGAAGTACTGCGGCACACGGTTCCAGCGCCACTCGTAGGAAATCATCGAGGTGGCCATGTACAGACTGAACGCCAGGCCCACCAGCACCAGCGCGGTCAGCGCGTGCCAGGGCCACTGGGCTTTCTTGTGTTTGATCACGTGGGTACTTCCGTAAATGCGAACGCGCAGGGGTTGCCTGCGCGTCAGGGTCATCGCCAGGGCTTGTGGTCCGGGCTCTTATTCCATGTCCTTCAGCCAGTCGGTCTTCTTGAACCACTTGTCGTGAATACGATCGTAGGTCCCGTCGTGCTTGATCTGGTGCAGGAAGTTGTTGATGAAGTTGATGCTGTCGTAGTCGCCCTTCTTCAAGCCGAATGCCAGGGGCTCGTAGGTGAAGGGTTCTTCCAGGTAGACCAGCTTGCCGGCCCCGGCCTTGTTCACCGCGACCACGTTGTACGGCGCGTCGTAGACGAAGGCATCGGCCTTGCCGTTGACCACGTCCATCACCGCTTCCTGCTCGTTGTCGTAGCCGTGGTACTTGGCCTTGCTGATCAGCTTCTTGGCGACCATCTCGCCGGTGGTGCCGAGCTTGGACGTCAGGCGGTACTTCTCGTTGTTCAGGTCCTTGTACGACTTGATCTCGCCTGCCAGCTCCTTGCGGATCAGCAGGGTCTGGCCAACGACGATGAAGGGTTCGCTGAAGTTCAGGCGCAGGTTGCGTTCCTGGGTCAGGGTCATGCCGCTGCCGATCATGTCGAACTTGTCGGTCAGCAGGGCCGGGATGATGCCGTCATAGGCAGTGGAGACGGTCTCGAGCTTGACGCCCATGGACTTGGCCATCGCCTTGAGGATGTCGACCTCGAAGCCGACGATCTCGCCGCGCTTGTTGGTCATCTGGAACGGCATGTAGGTCGGGTCCATACCCACGCGCAGGGTGCCGCGCTTGACCGCATCATCGATGGCGCCCGCCTGGGCGGTTGTGACCGCGATCAGCGCGGTGACGCCGAGCAGCATGCGCGACAGGTATTTCTTCATCATCACCAGGTCCCCTAACAAGAAGTACGCAGAATTTTATTGTGTGCACGATCGTTCCGACCGGTGCGTTGTGTCGGGACGGATGCTAACGCATGCAGGCCCTGGGACCTAGAGCCGGCGGGGACTTTGTTGGCCAAAAATCATGGCGGTATGAAAAGCTTCGCGGG
>NZ_JBNFMU010000010.1:0-1880 GCF_049942315.1 Pseudomonas wayambapalatensis | reverse complement strand
GCATCTTCTCTTCCAACCTATGTCGAATCTGTAGATACCAAAACGCCGCTCATTTGAGCGGCGTACCGTGAGAGGGCGTTGAGGCCATCGCGGGACGAGCCCGCTCCCACAGGTCCGCTGCGATCCTTGTGGGAGCGGGCTTGTCCCGCGATGGCCTCAACCCCCTCTCACGGTACGCCGCTCAAATGAGCGGCGTTTTGGTATCTACAGATTCGACATAGGTTGGAAGAGAAGATGCGAAGCAAGGTGACGGGCGCCAAGCGCTGGGTCGTGAAGATCGGCAGTGCGCTGCTGACCGCCGATGGCAAGGGCCTCGACCGTGGTGCGATGGCAGTCTGGGTCGAGCAGATGGTCGCGCTGCGCGAAGCGGGCGTGGAACTGGTACTGGTCTCCTCAGGGGCCGTGGCCGCAGGCATGAGCCAGCTGGGCTGGACCACGCGACCGAGTGCGATGAACGAGCTGCAGGCGGCCGCTTCGCTCGGCCAGATGCGCTTGGTGCAGGCCTGGGAGTCGAGCTTCGGCGAGCACGGCAAGCACACCGCGCAGATCCTCCTGACCCACGACGACCTTTCCGACCGCAAGCGTTACCTCAATGCCCGCAGCACCCTGCGTACCCTGGTGGACCTGGGCGTGGTGCCGGTGATCAACGAGAACGACACCGTGGTCACCGACGAGATCCGCTTCGGCGACAACGACACCCTCGCCGCGCTGGTGGCCAACCTGGTCGAGGCCGACCTGCTGGTGATCCTTACCGACCGCGACGGCATGTTCGACGCCGACCCGCGCAACAACCCCGAAGCCCAACTGATCTACGAAGCCCGCGCCGACGATCCGTCGCTCGACGCCGTGGCGGGCGGCACCGGTGGTGCTCTGGGGCGCGGTGGCATGCAGACCAAGCTGCGTGCTGCGCGCCTGGCCGCGCGCTCCGGTGCCCACACCATCATCATCGGTGGCCGTATCGAACGCGTGCTGGACCGCCTGAAGGCTGGCGAACGCCTGGGCACCTTGCTGTCGCCTGAGCGTGGCATGCTCGCTGCGCGCAAGCAGTGGCTGGCTGGCCACCTGCAGACCCGCGGCACCCTGGTGCTCGATGCCGGCGCTGTGAAGGCCCTGCGCGAATCGAACAAGAGCCTGTTGCCGGTCGGTGTGAAGACTGTGCAGGGCAGCTTCCGCCGTGGCGAGATGGTGGTCTGCGTCGGCCCCGATGGCCTGGAAGTGGCCCGTGGCCTGGCCAACTACAGCGCCCTGGAGGCGCAGAAGATCATCGGCCAGCCGTCGGACGCCATCGAAAGCCTGCTGGGCTACAGCGCCGAGCCTGAGCTGGTGCACCGCGACAACCTGGTTCTGGTCTGAAGGAGATGCCCGTGCTGAAAAGGATGTTTGCCGTGGCAGCGTTGATGCTGCCGATGCTGGCCGGTGCCGAGGAAATCGGCCAGGTGTCCACCGTGTTCAAGTTCCTTGGGCCCAACGATCGCATCGTGGTCGAAGCGTTCGACGACCCCAAGGTCGAGGGCGTGACCTGCTACCTGTCGCGGGCCAAGACCGGCGGCGTTAAGGGTGGGCTGGGGTTGGCGGAAGACCGCGCGGAGGCATCGATCGCCTGCCGTCAGGTCGGGCCGATCAACTTCAAGGGGGAGCTCAAGGATGGCGAGGAGGTGTTCAAGGAACGCACCTCGCTGGTGTTCAAGACCATGCAGGTGGTGCGTTTTCTCGACAAGAAGCGCAACACGCTGGTGTACCTGGTGTACAGCGACCGGATAGTCGAAGGTAGCCCGCAGAATGCGGTGACGGCGATTCCGATTCTGCCTTGGGCGCATGCCCAATAAACGACGCAGCTCATCCCCCTGTGGGAGCGGGCTTGCCCCGCGATAGGGCCCGAC
>NZ_JBNFMU010000009.1:0-3450 GCF_049942315.1 Pseudomonas wayambapalatensis | reverse complement strand
AGCGGCCGTAAAATCAGGCGCTACGGTGTATCTGGACGTCTCTCGGTTGCCTGGTTTGCGGCCGCTTCGCGCCCGATCGCGGGACCAGCCCGCTCCCACAGGGATTGGGCTGGCCCTTAGATTTTGAGCAAGACTGTTGCTCCTGCAGATGTGGTGGATGCCTGGGAAACAGCGGTGTCCCCATACCTCAGAAAATTCCGAATCTCGCCGGCACCGCTTCAGTTCAAGGTGTTTGTGTAGAGGCTGGCAGGTGCCTGCCGAAAGCTTTTCAGCGCCTATGAGATCGAGCGCCGCCCGCGCGGCGCTTCGCGGGCAAGTCGGAGCGCCGAACCGCCGCCCCTACAGTTTGTTTCGGGCCAATTAATCCTGTGGCATTTTCGCGCGACCCCTTTGGCGCACGGCGCGTTACCGAGTCGTACACACCAGGCGTCGCGCGCCTATGGCACAGGCATAACTGGCCCGAAACAAATGTAGGGGCGGCGGTTCGGCGCTCCGACTTGCCCGCGAAGCGCCGCGCGGGCGGCGCTCGATCTCACAGGCACTAAAAAACTTTCGGCGAGCGCATGGAAAAAACAAATTAAGGGTGGCTTCGTATCGGGATGTTTCTAATAATCGGATCCCAACCTGAGCACGGATGTCGAGCCCATGGCCATCAGCAGTACCTCGTCCAGCCCCACGACCAGCAGTGCAACGCCGACTTCCGGCAGCAGCCCGCTGGTGATGCGGATCATCACCTTCTGCGCACTTGCGCACCTGATCAACGACCTGATCCAGTCGGTGTTGCCGGCGATCTATCCGATGCTTAAGGCCAACTACGACCTGAGCTTCGCCCAGATTGGCCTGATCACCCTGACCTTCCAGGTGACCGCCTCGCTGCTGCAGCCATGGGTCGGCTTCTATACCGACAAGCGGCCGACGCCGAACCTGCTGCCGCTGGGCACGCTGTGTACCTTGGTGGGTATCGTCATGCTGGCGTTCGTCGGCAGTTTCCCGATGATCCTGCTGGCCTCGGCGCTGGTGGGGATCGGCTCGTCGACCTTCCACCCGGAAACCTCGCGCATCGCCCGCCTGGCCTCCGGCGGACGCTTCGGCCTGGCCCAGTCGACGTTCCAGGTAGGGGGCAACGCCGGCTCGGCCTTCGGCCCGCTGCTGGCGGCGGCGATCGTCATCCCGTTCGGCCAGACCCACGTCGCCTGGTTCGGCCTGGCGGCGTTGTTCTTCTTCGGTGTGACCTTGCTGCTGCGCCGCTGGTACAAGGATCACCTGAACCAGTTCAAGGCGCGCAAGGCCGGTGCCGCCACCCATGGCCTGTCGCGCCAGCGCGTGCTCGCCGCGTTGATCGTGCTGGGGCTGCTGGTGTTCTCCAAGTACTTCTACATGGCCAGCTTCACCAGCTACTTCACGTTCTACCTGATCGAGAAGTTCGACCTGTCGGTGGCCAGCTCGCAACTGCACCTGTTCCTGTTCCTCGGCGCGGTGGCGGCGGGGACCTTCTTCGGTGGACCGATCGGTGACCGTATCGGGCGCAAGGCGGTGATCTGGTTCTCGATCCTGGGCGTGGCACCGTTCACCCTGGCGCTGCCCTACGCCGACCTGTTCTGGACCACGGTGCTGAGCCTGGTGATCGGCTTCATCCTCGCGTCGGCGTTCTCGGCGATCGTGGTGTACGCCCAGGAGCTGGTGCCGGGGAACGTCGGCATGATCGCGGGCATCTTCTTCGGGTTGATGTTCGGGTTCGGCGGGATCGGTGCCGCGCTGCTGGGTTATCTGGCCGACCTGCGCGGGATCGAGTACGTGTACGGGCTGTGCTCGTTCCTGCCGTTGTTCGGGTTGCTGGCGGTGTTCCTGCCGTCTACCGGCAAGCGTTGAGCCCCCGGCACCTGCTGCGCCCCTTTCGCGGGTTCGCCCGCGAAAGGGGCTCTCCAGTTGACTGAACGATCAGCCCTGGCCTAGAGTGCCGCCTCCTTCATTTTTCCCTGCGATTCCAGCAATGCGCCGCCCACACCCCCTCAGCCACACATGCCTGCCTGTCGCCCCGACAGCGCGTCGCGCGTGGCCGAGCGACACGGTGCTCAAGCGCCGGCGCAGCGTCCTGTTCGCCTTCACCTTCTCGCCACACACCGCGCACTGAACTGATCAGCGCTCCTGTCTGCTGCGCCGCCTCGGCGTGGCCGCGGGCGCCTGCGTTTGCACGTCTTTTTCAGTGGAGTGGTACATGAACATGCGTTTGCTGGCGGGCCTTCTGTTCGCCGTGTCGGTGGTGGGCTTCAGCCTGGGGGCCAGCCTGCCGCTGGTGTCGTTGCGTCTGCACGAGGCGGGGGCGGGCACCCTGGAGATCGGCATCGTTTCGGCCATTCCGGCCGCAGGCATGATGCTCTCGGCGTTCATGGTCGATGCCTGCTGCCGGCACCTCACCCGGCGCACCATCTACCTGCTGTGCTTCAGCCTCTGCGCCCTGAGCATCGGCCTGCTGGAGTGGTCGTTCGCCTCGATCTGGTTGCTGGCGCTGCTGCGTCTGGCGCTGGGGATCGGCATGGGCATCGCGATCATCCTGGGTGAGTCGTGGGTCAACGAACTGTGCCCGGAGCACAACCGCGGCAAGATCATGGCCCTGTACGCCACCAGTTTCACCGGCTTCCAGGTACTGGGTCCGGCGATGCTGGCGCTGGTCGGTGCCAACAGCCCCTGGGTGACGGGAGTGGTCACCGCCTGCTATGGCCTGGCGTTGCTGTGCATCCTGCTCACGGTGCCGAACGATCATGTCGAGCATGGCGAGGAAGACGACAAGAGCTTCACCCTGGGCGGCTTCTTCCGTGTTGCCCCGGCCCTGTGCGTGGCGGTGCTGTTCTTCTCGTTCTTCGACGCCGTGGTGCTGTCGTTGTTGCCGGTGTATGCCACCAGCCATGGCTTTGCCATAGGCGTGGCTGCGCTGATGGTGACGGTGGTGTTCGCTGGCGACATGCTGTTCCAGTTGCCGCTGGGCTGGCTGGCGGACCGGGTGGAGCGCACCGGGCTGCACCTGGCGTGCGGGCTGGTGGCGATGGCGATCGGTATCGCCTTGCCGTGGCTGCTGCAGGTGACCTGGCTGCTGTGGCCGTTGCTGGTGGTGCTCGGGGCCGTGGCAGGGGGAATCTATACCTTGGCGCTGGTGCTGATCGGGCAGCGCTTCAAGGGCAAGGACCTGGTGACGGCCAACGCCAGCGTCGGCTTGCTTTGGGGTGTAGGTAGCCTGGTCGGGCCGCTGGTCAGCGGCGCGGCAATGGACGTCGCGCCGCACGGCTTGCCCATGGCAATGGCGGTGATGGCAGGGTTGTTCGTGTGCTTTGCACGGCAGGCCTGGCGGCGGGCCGGGCGGGCTTCTGTGGAAGCCAGCCCGGGCCGGTGAGGCCTGTTCGCGGCGGTTCGCCGCGAACAGGCCTCACCGGCCCGGGCTGGCTTCCACAGAAGCCC
>NZ_JBNFMU010000008.1:0-1247 GCF_049942315.1 Pseudomonas wayambapalatensis | reverse complement strand
CATGCGGCATGCAGCTTGCCATTCACCGCTCTCACTCCAGATTCTAATCCCCTATCAAGACACAAGCGGCGGTTCGGCGCCCCGACTTGCCCGCGAACACCGGCGAAGCCGGTGCCATTCACCGCGTCGCATTCTTCGCGGGCAAGCCCGCTCCTACAGGGGGCAGTGCGATCAGCGACGCTTGAGATTCATTTTTTCGCGGCCTTCGGCCGGGGTCAGCACGCGGCCACCGAGGCGCGAGATGATCTCCACCGCGCGTTCGACCAGTTGGCCGTTGCTGGCCAGCACGCCGCGGTCGAGGTAGAGGTTGTCTTCCAGGCCCACGCGTACGTTGCCGCCGAGCAGCACCGCCTGCGCGGCCATCGGCATCTGCATGCGGCCGATACCGAAGCCTGCCCAGGTGACGTTGGCCGGCAGGTTGTCGACCATGGCCTTCATGGTGGTGGTGTCGGCCGGCGCCCCCCATGGGATGCCCAGGCACAGCTGGAACAGCGGATCGTCGAGCAGGCCTTCCTTGATCATCTGCTTGGCGAACCACAGGTGACCGGTGTCGAAGATCTCCAGCTCCGCCTTCACGCCCAGCTCGGTGATGCGTTTGGCGCCAGCGCGCAGTTGCGCCGGGGTGGAGACATAGATCGAGTTGCCGTCGCCAAAGTTGAGGGTGCCGCAGTCCAGGGTGCAGATCTCGGGCAGCAGTGCCTCGACGTGGGCCAGACGCTCCAGCGGGCCAATCAGGTCGGTGCCGGCGCCGAAGTCCATCGGTGCCTCGCCCGGGCCGATCTCGAGGTCGCCACCCATGCCGGCGGTCAGGTTGACGATCACGTCCACGTCGGATTCGCGGATGCGTTCCATCACTTCGCGGTACAGCGCGACGTCGCGGCTGAAGCGGCCGGTCTGCGGGTCACGGACGTGGCAGTGGACCACGGTGGCGCCGGCCTTGGCGGCCTCGACGGCGGCTTCGGCGATCTGCTTCGGGGTGACCGGGACCAGGTGGCTCTTGGCAACGGTGTCGCCGGCTCCGGTCAGGGCACAGGTGATGATGACGTCGTGGTTCATGGGGTAAATCCTTCAGGCGTGTCTGTTCTGTGAGTTCGGTGTTGGCCTTTTCGCGGGCAAGCCCGCTCCTACAGGTTATGCGCATGCCATGAGCTGTAGGAGCGGGCTTGCCCGAGAAAAGGCCAACACCGAACTCACAGAACAGACACGCCTGAAGGATTTACCCCATGAACCACGACGTCATCATCACC
>NZ_JBNFMU010000007.1:0-2585 GCF_049942315.1 Pseudomonas wayambapalatensis | reverse complement strand
AACGTCGTCGCCATCACGATGAACTGCAGGGCCAGGCCGCGTTGCACAGGCCTTGTGGGAGCGGGCTTGCCCGCGAAGAGGGCAGCGCATTTCTTCGGGGTAGACACAATCGCCAAAAAATAAGACGATCCAGCCGGTGATTGACCACTCTACCCTATAAGAACAATGACAATGATGTTTACCCAACCCTCCGCGTCGTTGCGGCGCGTCAGCATCCTGGCCATTGATAAAGTGTTCGCTTCGACACTGATGCAGGCCAAGGACTTCTTCCACCTGGCCAGCCTGCGTTACAGCAAGCAACTGGGCCTGGGGCTGCAATCGATGTTCGAGATTCACCTGGTGAGCCCTGACGGCCAGCCGGTGGACAGCTTCAGCGACGTTCAACTCCCCGTGGACAGTGGCCTGGGTGACGCCGATGTGATCATCCTCCCGGCGTTCTGGGACGACTTCGACAACCTGCTCGCCCGCTACCCGCAAGTGCTCCCCTGGCTGCGTGAGCAGCACGCCCGTGGCGCCGTGCTGTGCGGCGAAGCCAGCGGCGTGTTCTGGCTCGCCGAGTCAGGCCTGCTCGATGGCAAGGAGGCGACCACCTACTGGCGCTTCTTCAACAGCTTCGCCGAACGCTTCCCCACTATCCGCCTGAATCAGGACAAGCACCTGACCGACGCCGACAACCTGTACTGCGCCGGCGGCACCACCTCGGCCTGCGACCTGTACATCTACCTGATCGAGCGCTTCTGCGGCGCCAACGTCGCCCGGGCGGTGGCTCGCGACATCCTCTACGAAGTGCAGCGCAACTACACGCCAGGGCGCATGGGCTTCGGCGGGCAGAAGCTGCACCAGGACCTGATCATCCTGCAGATCCAGCACTGGCTGGAGGAGCACTTCGCCGACAAGTTCCGCTTCGAGGACGTGGCGCGCAACCATGGCATGAGCATCCGCAACTTCATGCGCCGCTTCCAGAGCGCGACCGGGGACAAGCCACTGCACTACCTGCAGCGCCTGCGTATCGAGACCGCCAAGGGCCTGCTCTCGAGCACCCGCAAGAGCATCAAGACCATCAGTTATGAGGTGGGGTACGACGACGCGAGCTTCTTCGCCCGGCTGTTCCGCCAGCACACCGAACTGTCGCCGAACCAGTATCGGCAGCAGTTCATGCAGGAGGCCTGAGAACACCACCCCCCCCTGGCAGGTGCGCGGCAAGCCCGCGCCTGCCAGGGGACAGGTACGGCTTCAGGGCTTGTGCGCGCGAGCCAGGAACTCGTGGGACTGCATTTCCAGCAGTCGGCTGAGCGTACGCTGGAACTCGAAGCTCAGGCGCCCGCCGGTGTACAGGTCCTTGAGCTCGACTTCGGCCGAAATGATCAGCTTGACGTTGCGATCATAGAACTCGTCGACCATGTTTATGAAGCGGCGGGCGATGTCGTCGGTGGTGACGCCCATCTGCTCGACGTTGCTCAGCAGCACGGCATGGAAGATCTTGCCCAACTCGATGTAGTCGTTCTGGCTGCGTGGCCCATCGCACAAGGCGCGGAAGTCGAACCAGGCGACGTCGTCACAGGTGCGCAACGCGTGGATCTCGCGATTCTCGATCATCAGCACGTCGTTCTCGACCGCCTGGGTGCAATCGGGGGTCAGGGCCTTGAAACTGGCGCGCAGACTCTCGTGGGCGGCTTCGTTGAGCGGGAAGTGGAACAGCTCGGCCTGCTCCAGGTGGCGCAAGCGATAGTCGACGCCACTGTCGACGTTCACCACATCGGTGTACTGCTTGATCATGGCGATGGCCGGGAGGAAGCGCGCACGCTGCAGGCCGTCCTTGTACAGGCCGTCCGGCACGATGTTGGAGGTGGCCACCAAAGAGACGCCGTTCTTGAACAGCTCTTCCATCAAGGTGCCGAGGATCATGGCGTCGGTGATGTCGGACACGAAGAACTCATCGAAGCAGATCACCTTGGCTTCCTGGGAGAAGCGCTTGGCGATGATGGTCAGCGGGTTCTTCTCACCCTTGAGGGTTTTCATTTCCTCGTGCACACGCTTCATGAAGCGGTGGAAGTGGGTGCGCATCTTCTCCTTGAACGGCAGCGCCTCGAAGAAGGTGTCGACCAGGTAGGTCTTGCCACGCCCTACCCCGCCCCAGAAATACAGGCCTTTGACCGGTGTCTGCTCCTTCTTGCCGAACAGCTTGCCGAACACGCCCGGCTTGTTGCTCTGCGCGGCGACCAGGTCGTCGTAAAGGCGCTGCAAGTGACGCACCGCCGTTTCCTGCGCCGCGTCATGGAAGAAATCGGGGCGTTTCAGATCTGCTTGATATCGTTCTAGGGGCGTCATGATTCGTTAGCGAGGCAACAAAAAACGGGCCGTCACTGTAGCGACCGGCCCGCTTAATGGCAATCAGTCTGTAGGAGCGGGCTTGCCCGCGAACACCGGCATGGCCGGTGCCATGCAACGCGGCGCCTGCTTCGCGGGCAAGTCGGAGCGCCGAACCGCCGCTTGTGTCTTGATAGGGGATTAGAATCTGGAGTGAGAGCGGTGAATGGCAAGCTGCATGCCGCATGTGCCTTGAGCACGAGTAGGAGCACAAGCTG
>NZ_JBNFMU010000006.1:0-1604 GCF_049942315.1 Pseudomonas wayambapalatensis | reverse complement strand
TCGCGGGCAAGCCCGCTCCTACAGGGCCCGCGCCAACCTCCAGAACATAGAGAGACTGATATGCCTTTCATCACCCACATCAAGACCTTCGCCGCACTCGGTAGCGGCGTCATCGGCAGCGGCTGGGTCGCTCGCGCCCTGGCCCATGGCCTGGACGTGATCGCCTGGGACCCGGCGCCCGGCGCCGAACAGGCCCTGCGCAAACGCATCGCCAACGCCTGGCCAGCCCTGGAAAAACAAGGCCTGGCACCCGGCGCCGCACAAGCGCGGCTGAAGTTCGTCGCCACCATCGAAGAGTGCGTGCGCGACGCCGATTTCATCCAGGAAAGCGCCCCCGAGCGCCTGGACCTCAAGCTCGACCTGCACGCCAAGATCAGCGCCGCGGCCAAGCCCGATGCGATCATCGGCTCCAGCACCTCGGGCCTGCTGCCCAGCGAATTCTACGAGTCGGCCACCCACCCCGAGCGCTGCGTGGTCGGCCACCCATTCAACCCGGTGTACCTGCTGCCGCTGGTGGAGATCGTCGGCGGCAAGCACACCGCGCCTGAAGCCATCGAAGCCGCAAAGACCATCTACACCGCACTGGGCATGCGCCCGCTGCATGTGCGCAAGGAGGTCCCGGGCTTCATCGCCGACCGCCTGCTCGAAGCGTTGTGGCGCGAGGCCCTGCACCTGGTCAACGACGGGGTTGCCAGCACGGGCGAGATCGACGATGCGATTCGCTTTGGCGCGGGTCTGCGCTGGTCGTTCATGGGCACCTTCCTCACCTACACCCTGGCCGGTGGCGATGCCGGTATGCGTCACTTCATGTCGCAGTTCGGCCCGGCGCTGAAGCTGCCCTGGACCTACCTGCCAGCACCAGAGCTGACCGACAAGCTGATCGACGACGTGGTCGACGGCACCTCCGAGCAACTGGGCGAACGCAGCATCGCGGCGCTGGAGCGCTATCGTGACGATACCCTGCTGGCGGTGCTGGACGCTGTGAAGAACAGCAAGGCCAAGCACGGCATGGCCTTTGGCGACTGAGGAGACTGCGATGCCCGCCCTGATCACCTACCGCACCCCGGTTCAACAGGACTGGGTCGATTACAACGGGCACCTGCGCGATGCCTTCTACCTGCTGATCTTCAGCTATGCCACCGATGCGCTGATGGAGCGCATCGGCCTGGACGCCGACAGCCGTGGCCAGAGCGGCAACTCGCTGTTCACCCTGGAGGCGCACATCAACTACCTGCACGAGGTGAAGCTCGGCACCGAAGTCTGGGTGCAGACGCAGATCATCGGCTTCGACAAGAAGCGCCTGCACCTGCACCACACACTGCACCGTGCAGGCTTCGACGAAACCCTGTCGGCCAGCGAGCAGATGCTGCTGCACGTGGACCTGGCAGGGCCGAAGTCGGCGCCATTCAGCGAGCGCAGTGCCGCGTTGCTGCAAGGGCTGGTGGATGAGCAGCAAGACCAGGCACCCGCCGAGTTCGTGGGCCGGGTGATCGGTTTGCCCGCGCGATCCTGAGCCCGCCCAGGTCCTTGTAGGAGCGGGCTTGCCCGCGAACACGGGCTTAGCCCGTGCCAGGCAGCGCGGTTTCTTTTTCGCGGGCAAGCCC
>NZ_JBNFMU010000005.1:0-2154 GCF_049942315.1 Pseudomonas wayambapalatensis | reverse complement strand
AACAACCGCGTTGCCGAAGGTGGCTCGGATCGTCTGGTCGAAATCCGCCGCGTGAGCTGATGCCCATGGCTGATAACGACAACTCGACATACAGCGCTTGCTCCCCTCCAAAGCCCGGTCCATTGACCGGGCTTCGTTTTTTTATCTAGAGTGCCCAGCCGTACTGTCACAGAATCCAGAACCCCATGCTGCCGCGTGCCGAACAGAAGCAACAGACCCGCCAGGCCTTGCTCGACGCCGCCTGCCAGCTGATGGAGAGTGGCCGTGGCTTTGGCAGCATCAGCCTGCGCGAAGTGGCCAAGGCCGCTGGCATCGTCCCCACCGGTTTCTATCGGCATTTCCCCGACATGGATGCCCTGGGCCTCGCGCTAGTCGCCGAGGTCGACGCAACCTTCCGCCAGACCATTCGCCTGGTGCGCCACAACGAATTCGAACTCGGCGGCATCACCGACGCCTCGGTGCGCATCTTTCTCGATGTGGTGGCGGCACACCGCGCCCAATTCCTGTTCCTAGCCCGTGAACAGTACGGCGGATCGCAGCCCGTGCGCCAGGCCATCGCCCGGCTGCGCCGGGACATCAGCTCTGACCTGGCCACCGACCTTGCACGCATGACCCGCTGGCAGCACCTGGACAGCGCCGCCCTGGGGGTGATGGCCGACCTGGTGGTCAAGACCGTGTTCGCCACCCTGCCAGAGCTGATCGACAGCCCTGATCCGGCTTGTCCACAGGCGCTGACCGCGCAGGACAAGATCACCCAGCAACTGCGCTTCATCTTCGTCGGGGCGCGGCATTGGCAGGGGTTGGGGAATCCTGGCTGAAGCCCGCGAGGCGGCCAGCACAATCAACCCCTTCCCCAGTTCTGCTACCATGGCGCCCTGCCCGATTGCGACGAGCGCCTTCATGTCCAACCCCCGCCCTACCCCGTCCGAGTTGACCACCTGCCTGGCTTCTGTGCGCGAACATTTCGCCGAGCGCATCGTGCCCTTGTGGCAAGGTCCCGGGTGGAACGCCGACATGGCCCTGCCCTTCGAAGCCCTCGACGCCGAACACCACCCCCTGCCGGTGCAGCGCTACCGCGCCATGGCCTGCGCACGTCAGCTCTACCTGTTCAGCAGCCGCATCGAGCAACCCGGTGCCGCCGAGCGCGCTGCCGCGCTGTTCCGCTCGCTGCAGCGACATTTTCACGACGCCGAGCACGGCGGCTGGTTCTACAGCATCGATGCCGACGGCAAGCCACTGGACCGACGCAAGGACCTCTACACCCACGCCTTCATCGTCTTCGCCTGCGCCCACTACTGGGGCAAGGTCGGCGAAGGGCTGGTCGAGTCGGCGCTGAACGCGGCCCTGGAAATCATCGAGGAGCAGTTCGCTCGGGATGATGGTCTGTACGAAGCCGTGCTGGGCGAAGACTGGTCCGACCTTGGCAGCGGCCCGCTGCAGAACCCGCAGATGCACCTGGCCGAAGCCTTCCTGCAAACCCTGGCCGTGCGTAAGGACGATGCCGCGCAAGCGGCCCTGCTGCAGTTATGCACAGCCCTGCAGGCGCAGTTCATCGATCCGACCCACGGCGTGATGCTGGAAAAACCCCGCGGTGCTGTGGATAACTGGTTCGAGCCCGGCCATCAGTTCGAATGGTTCTACCTGCTCGACACCTCGCCACTGCTGCGCGGGACCCCGCTGCATGCATCGATCAGCCGGGCGTTCGAGTACGCCGAGGGCTGCGGCGTGAAGGATGCGGCGGTGCTCGCGTCGCTGGATGTGGATGGCAAGGCCATTGATGCGACCCAGCGGATCTGGGCCCAGGCCGAATATCTGCGGGCGCTGGCGTTGAAGCCAGGCAACGAGGCAAAGCTGATGACCCAGCTCAAAGCCCTCGAAGACAACTTCCTGCATGCCGGCGGCTGGCACGAATGCCGTGATGGCCAGGGCGCAGTCAGCCGGCACGACATGCCGTCCACCACGCCCTACCACCTGGCCACTTGCCTCGAAGGTCTGCAACGCCTGCACTAATGGCTGTAGGGGCGGCGGTTCGGCGCCCCGACTTGCCCGCGAAAACGACACCGCGCTGCCTGGCACGGGCTACGCCCATGTTCGCGAGCAAGCCCGCTCCTACCGAGGGATTGGGATGACCTTTAGATTTTGAGCAAGACAGTT
>NZ_JBNFMU010000004.1:0-1746 GCF_049942315.1 Pseudomonas wayambapalatensis | reverse complement strand
GGTCCAGATGGCTATCGACCTGGCTGAAGTGTGCGGCGAGTTCCTTGGCTTGTTTGAGCGCTGTATCCAGTTGCTGCAAAGGATCGTCACCCTGCGGCAGTGCGTCCAGCGTTGTGCGTGTTTGCGCAAGCACCTCGGCGATTGCGCGCTGGTTGAAGACAAACGAGCGCAGCGCCAAGTTGTCGGGGGAGATATTGTCGGCGCGCCACCATTGGGCAAGTAACTCTGCGCCGGCGGGCACGCCTTCGAGGCCGACCACGCACAGCCCCGTCTGCTGCGTAAAGCACAGGCCATTGGCGAGGTCGTTCTCGTCGTAGTGGGCAAGCGCCTTCAGAAGCTCGGGGGACTTCAACCACGTGAGGTGATCTGCCGCTCTGGACTCGGCAAGACGTTGTGCTTCGAGGCTCTGCGCATCGAACATGTCAAGGTGTTGATGCATGCCTTGCAGGTTGACCTTTGACAGGTAGCGCTCTTGGAAATGCTTTGCAAATTCGCCGTTTCTCGCACGGGTCTCAAGGTTCTGCCTTTTTAACTCACTGGCGCTGTCGAGAATGTCCTCTTTGGTCTGCGCCCACCAATCGGCCATCTGCGGGTGAACACCCTGGTCGCTGCGGGCGAGATAAGCGCGCATCGCCTCTTTATGGTGATCGACCAGCGCGGCGACTTTGCGCTCAGTGAATTGCTGATGCAATTCGCTGAATGCCTGTGCGACCAAAACCTTGCGCTCGTTACTAGGGCCGGCTTTCTCGGTGCTGGCTTCCAGCCAGTGCTTGAGATGTTCCATGCCGGCGTTGCGCCAGGCATTGAGTTCTTGAGTAATACCGATGGCGTCCTCCACCACGATGGCGACACCCCGAGCTTCAGGTCTGTCGCCCAAAGGAGCCAGTGCTTGCCGCGCCGCAGCCAGCGAGCTGATGCTGGGTGTACTGAATACCTGGGAGTCCAATAGCCTGCGCAACGCGTCGTTGGATTCGGCGGCAAAGTCGGCGACAAGCTCCAGTTGGTCATGACGTATCGTGTAAGGCCTGGGCGTCGGACAGCTGGGACCGGCGAAGGGCGCTATATCCACGGCCGGTAGCGCGTCGCGTCGACGCAGCAATTGTCGCTGTGCCGCGAGGGTCAAAGGATCAGGGCTGTAGAACAGGCGAAGCTCAAGCAAATCGTCGAGATCCTGAACCTTGAACGCCCAAGTCATATTGCGCACGACATCCTGGAGGGTGTGGGTACCTGACGGTTGAGGCTCGGTGTGTTCAGGCGCGATGAACGACAGGGCCCCGTTCGCGGCGATTCGATAGGGTAGGTGCAGGCTGTAGCGCCCGCTGCGCTTGCGCTTTTCCATGACATACAGGAAGCCTTCGCGGAGCGGGCGAATGGCGTAATCGGCATGACCCAACGCAGTGACGCGATGAGGGTGGCGCAGATGCTCAGGCAGGGTAGGTAATCGTTGGCGCTGGTGGGCACTGCCGCCAACGGCGGCATAGCGTAATGGCAGCACAGTGAAGGTCCGAGTACATGTGACGTCAGGCCCAACTGAAAAAGGATCTTGCAGTGCTTCGCAGTTCTGCCGATTGATTTCAAGCAGCGTCTTCAGATCGAGCATGAGGGGTCCCTAGACGAGTGGCTGAAAGCTATAACGCAAGTCAGATTGGCTAGTAGGCATAAGCAATCCTTGTCCGCCGTCCGAGATTCGAAATGCCCAGGCAGCGATGACTGCCAGGGCACGTTTTCATGCGATTTGCCAATCAG
>NZ_JBNFMU010000003.1:0-1373 GCF_049942315.1 Pseudomonas wayambapalatensis | reverse complement strand
ACGCGCTAGAAAAATGGTGCAGCAAATGCTGCTTCCGCCTTCAACTATCTCACAAAAGTTACGCCAAGGATGCAGAAGAACTTGAGGCTTTGTTCAGTGCGATAAGTGAGGCCATATAATGTATTTTGTTGAATGGCTCACATGGCTTGCCTATATTGATCCAAAAGAAGAGCGCGATGCTTTTGAAAAGCAACATAAGAAAATCAAAAGAAAAGCTTTATACGAAAGCGATGACCTGGAAATGCTCGAGTCCGCCAAAAAGCCTGCCTGCAACACACCCAAAAGTCGTGGACCAGTATATCTTTATAATGAACACATATTGGAAATGCGCTGCGGCATGTGGGAGGCTAAACGTGGACTTATCAGCCTGATCTCCGCAACCATTATATACACAATCGCCGCCTTTTTATTCATAGCGATAAAATCGCTGGCACTGCTAATTAAAATTGCGCAAAATAATTACGAAGAACCATATGGATCACGACTATTCATAGCACTCTTTGCAATCGCCATAGTCCTATTGATCTCATTACCCTACCTAAAGTATGGCCTGCGTATCACACGTCTGGAGATGTTCACATCCCGCCACTTGCTGATACGCTTCAACCGCACTACCCAACAAGTCTACCTGCATCGCCCAACATACTGTGGCGGTATCGTCACACTTCCTTGGCACGGGGTCACGTCTAGTGGCTCGGATAAAAAATACGCCGCTGCCGGTAGCTTGGGCCTTCCTTTGGATCTCGTGTGGCCACCCTCGTTCGCCGGCGCACTTCATCCCGAATTCATCTACGTAGGCAAGGCCACCAACAACTTCGCGGAACTGCAAGCCGAATGGGAGTTCATCCGCCGCTTCATGGATGAGGGGCCTGAGGGTTTGCCACGCCCTTCTATCACCTCGCACTTTCCCTGGCCCTGGCAGGCCTTCACACCTCAATTCGAAGGGATGACCCATTACTTTCGAAGAGCTTCTCGAATCACCAAGATCGGCCTGGTCTTGATCTCGCCCGCCTTCCTGATCATCGGAACCGGTCACTGGCTGAGCCTCATGCTGTGCTGGAAACCGCGCTGGCCCAAGATCATTCGTGAAGCCGGCCTACCCGGAAAGCCGGTTCCGCCATTCACCACCCTTGACGATTATCCACCGGATATCCAGGAACGCTTGCGCGAAAACGCGTACCTCTGGGCTGCTCGTCCAGGCAAGCGTCCGGAGAGAAAGAAACGCACCTCTACGCGTCAGCGAAAGACCGAAGTGGAAACCTCGACCGTCGAAAAGGATATCCCCTGTGAAACCCATCGTGCTGATCGGCCATAAACATGATTGCCCCCTTCATGGTAAGGGCGAAGTCATCTCCGGCACCTCCAGCCTCACA
>NZ_JBNFMU010000002.1:0-1677 GCF_049942315.1 Pseudomonas wayambapalatensis | reverse complement strand
CGGAGCCAGTCCATCGTTGAACTGATGAGGTCGGATCCAGTTGTAGTGGCTCATCAGGTATTGGCCAATGTCTCGTTGAGCTTGTTGCCCGGTCAGGTAGCCCGTGGTGGGTATCCACTCTGATTTCAATCTACGAAAAACACGCGCCATCGGTGCATTATCCCAGCAGTTCCCTCGGCGGCTCATGCTCTGGAGAATGCGGTAGCGCCACAGTCTCTGGCGGAACTGACGGCTGCCATATTGCGATCCCTGGTTAGAGTGGAACAGTAATCCTTGAGGAATTCCACGTTGTTCGAAAGCGACGTCCAGGGCTTTGACCACCAGGTCTCCATCCGGCTTTTCTGATAAGGCCCAGCCAACCACTCTGCGTGCTTAGACGTCCAGGACAACCGCCAGGTAGTGCCATTTTCCCTGTGCCCAGACGTAAGTGATGTCTCCACACCAGACCTGATTTAGCGCTTCGACATCGAACGCTCGGTTCAAGGTGTTCGGAATATCTGGCCGCTACACTGTGGCCTTTTTATACGCATGTGATCCTGGCTGCTTGCTGATCAACGCCAGCTCACGCATCAGGCGGCGTACCTTGAACCGCCCGATTTGCTCACCCTCTTCTCGCATCATTGCCATGATGGTACGGCTGCCGGGCGCACTTCGATATCGCGTGAACAACTCACTCACTCGACTGCGCAACCGCAGTCGTTCAGCGTCCGGAGTTCGCCTTCTGTTACGATGTGCGTAGTCACTTGAGCGAGTGACTTCGAACACTTTGCACAAACAATCAACGGGCTCATGGTCGCTGAGCTGGCGGATCAGCGCGTACGCTCGAGATCTTCCGACATCAAGAGCGCGGTAGCCTTTTTTAGTATCGATTTCTCACGTTCAAGGCGCGCGATCCGGGCTTCCAACTCTTGAATTTTTTGCTGCTCTGGCGTCAGCGCTTTGCTGGCCGGCGTAACGCCGCTGCGCTCCTGCTGAAGCTGATTAACCCATCGGCGCAGTGCTGATTCGACCAAGCCGAGCGAACGGGCCGCTTCGGCATGGCTGTAGCCTTGATCGAGCACCAGGCATGCAGCTTCGCGCTTGAACTCAGGGGTAAAAGTACGGCGTTGCTTGGTCATCGGACACCTCTCTGTGGCGAGCATTCTCGCCTAAATGGGTGTCCGGGGTTAGTAGACCACTACACGCAGGTCATCGTGAATTTTGCGGTAGCCGTACACACCTCCGCTTTCGAGCCAAGCATGTTTGATCAAGCTAAGCAGACGGCGATCTTCTTTTGCTCGGGCAGATTGAGGCTCAGCCAACCAAGCGTAGTAGCCGCTGGGATGCACCTTGAGGGTTTGGCAAAGGCGCCGCACCGGGTAATCTGTCGAGTGCGTCTTGATGAAGGCGTACTTCAGCCGCACTCCTTGGCAAAGTACGCGGCGGCCTTCTTTAAGATGTCTCGTTCTTCTGTCACCCGCTTGAGTTCAGCGCGCAGCTTACGCAGTTCAGCGTGCTGATCATCGTCTTGCTGACGCTGTTCTCGGGGCTTGCTGTAGACCTTGATCCAGGCGTAAAGGCTGTGCACGGACATGCCCAGGCGCTGGGCGACCTCGGCGACAGGTTTGCCTTTTTCGGTCACTTGCTTGACCGCTTCGATCTTGAATTCTTCGGGGTAACGCTGACGACTCATGGCAC
>NZ_JBNFMU010000001.1:0-1151 GCF_049942315.1 Pseudomonas wayambapalatensis | reverse complement strand
TTTGATCGTTCCCTTCCCCACGTTAACGTCGGCACTATCGGCCACGTTGACCACGGTAAGACCACTCTGACCGCAGCTCTGACTCGCGTCTGCTCCGAAGTTTTCGGTTCGGCAGTCGTTGAGTTCGACAAGATCGACTCGGCTCCGGAAGAAAAAGCGCGCGGTATCACCATCAACACCGCTCACGTCGAGTACAACTCGAACATTCGTCACTACGCTCACGTTGACTGCCCGGGTCACGCTGACTACGTGAAGAACATGATCACCGGTGCTGCCCAGATGGACGGCGCGATCCTGGTTTGCTCGGCCGCCGATGGTCCGATGCCACAAACCCGTGAGCACATCCTGCTGTCCCGTCAGGTAGGCGTTCCGTACATCGTGGTCTTCCTGAACAAGGCTGACCTGGTAGACGACGCTGAGCTGCTGGAACTGGTCGAGATGGAAGTTCGCGACCTGCTGTCCACCTACGACTTCCCAGGCGACGACACCCCGATCATCATTGGTTCGGCTCGTATGGCGCTGGAAGGCAAAGACGACAACGAAATGGGCACTACCGCTGTCAAGAAGCTGGTAGAAACTCTGGATGCCTACATCCCTGAGCCAGTTCGTGCCGTCGACCAGCCGTTCCTGATGCCGATCGAAGACGTATTCTCGATCTCGGGTCGTGGTACCGTTGTGACCGGTCGTATCGAGCGTGGTATCGTCCGCGTTCAGGATCCGCTGGAAATCGTTGGTCTGCGTGACACCACCACCACCACCTGCACCGGCGTTGAGATGTTCCGCAAGCTGCTGGACGAAGGTCGTGCTGGCGAGAACTGCGGCGTTCTGCTGCGTGGTACCAAGCGTGACGACGTTGAGCGTGGCCAGGTTCTGGTCAAGCCAGGTTCGGTCAAGCCGCACACCAAGTTCACCGCAGAAGTCTACGTTCTGTCGAAGGAAGAAGGCGGTCGTCACACTCCGTTCTTCAAAGGCTACCGTCCTCAGTTCTACTTCCGTACCACTGACGTGACCGGTAACTGCGAACTGCCGGAAGGCGTTGAGATGGTAATGCCAGGTGACAACATTCAGATGACTGTCACCCTGATCAAGACCATCGCAATGGAAGACGGTCTGCGCTTCGCCATCCGTGAAGGCGGTCGTACCGTCGGCGC